>JAFSBS010000331.1 GCA_017437165.1 Clostridia bacterium | reverse complement strand
CCAGATTAAGCCGATTAAACTTATTGATACAGAAATGAAAAAGGAATTCTTTTTCTCACATACATTATAAGGAAGTAATTATGATAGAATTATTTGAAAAATATAATGATAAAAAAGAATTTATTGAAAACAGATTTAATCAATTAAAAAGCAGGGGACTATCAGACGAAAAATTAATCGCTTCTTTAATTGAAAAAGAAATAAAAACCAGTTTTGTTGTCCCGGAAAAATTGAAATCAGAAATGTACGATAAAGTTAATTATATGTGCAGAAGATATATGGACAGAATTGCGCGTTTTGAACTTGATTACGATTTTGTTCCCGATATTGACGCATTAAAATATGCTTTAATCTGCATTTTTGAAAGTGCACCTGTTTTCCATTCACAGTTTATAGATAACCACATCGCACCGTATTGGAAAGTATGCGATTACCATATTGATGAAGTTTTAACTGTAATTGATACTGACGACTTTTTAAAAAGTGCTGATGAATTTTTATTAAAAGATATACCTGTAACAAGTAATGTACAGTTTAAAGTTGCACTTTTAATAAATAAAAGAGAGTCTAAACTCTGTTTCAGATGGAATCACATGCTTGTTGACGGTGGCGATTACAAGCATTTTGTAAGTGATTTGTTTAAGAATTACAACGAATATGTTGAAAATAAAACAATGCCACTTGATTTCAGAAATGGCTCTCGTTCTTATAAATGTATTTATGACGATTTTAATGAAGTTGACAAGAAAAAAGCAAAATCGCAATTTGCAGGTGTTTCGCCACACGATAAACACACTTTACTATTTACAGAAAAAAGTGAAAATGATAATAAATTTATAGCAAGAAAAAGTGTACCGAGTGCAATTTTTAATAAAGCAAGAGAAACAGTAAAAAAATATGATGGTACTGTTAATGATTTAATTGCTACTGCATATATCGGTGCTGTTTATGATATCTGCAATTTACCGGAAAATGAGCGCGTTGGTATTTCCTGTGCGGTAGATTTAAGGAGATATATTAAAAATATTAACAGAACAGGGTACACCAACCACACAACATTTATGCCTTGTATAGTTGAAAATAAAGGCGAAAATATTTTTGATATTTTAAAACAGGTTGTAGAGTGTAATAAAAAGAATAAAGAAGATAAATTTATGGGACTTCACGGTTTGCCACTTCTTAATATTGGTTACACTACTATGGTTTATGCTCAGGCAGAAATTGTTGTTGGTCTCTTTTATAACAATGCTAATTTAGCAATAAGTAATGTTGGTAAAATGGATTTAGAGTCACTTTCTTTAAATGGCAATAAACCAATTGGTGCCGCAGTTGCAGGTGCTGCAAAGAAAAAACCTTGTGCTATGATGACCGCTTTAACAATCAACGGAAATTTACAACTCTCAATCTGTTCTGTGGGTAATGAAGAAGATAAACAAATGCTGGAAAATTTCTTTGATATATTAGCAGAGAAAATTAAAGAATTAGCAGAATATTAAAATAGGTGATAATGTGAAAATATTTGAAAATAAAAAGAGTATGATATTTTTATGTGTTTTTACAATTATAAGTAGTTTTAGTTTATGGTTTAATTTTGGTAACAAGTTAATGCAAGCAGGGAATAAGCTTTTTATGATTGTTTTAATTACCTGCGTTTTAGTTGGTATTGCATCGATAACTATGTTATTGCTTTTGTTATTAAAAAAATAAATTTTAAGTGAAATGAAAAAATTAACTCCCACAATCGTAGGGGCTGACCTGTGGTCGCCCGCGAGTAGTGGGAGTTAGTTTTTTACAATGATATATCAATCGATTGTTGTAAATTATATCATCGCGAAGTGTATTTGTTGTTTTGAGTTTTACAATAATTAAATGTATCGCAACACCCGATTTTCTGTTGTTAAACTGCATAAATATGTTCTTGTTAGATTGTTAGGTTTATAAATTTTTACAAAATGAGAATTTGTTATAAAATAGTATTGACTTTAACAGAGTAAAGTGATAAACTGTTAAACGGTAAAAGAATACTATTGAAAGGGAACTTAAATTTTGGTAAAAGTTATGAACAAATTTCATTCAGAATCAGTAGATACTTTAGTAAAAGGTTTATTAAAATTAGAGACAGAAGAAGAGTGCTACGCATTTTTAGAAGATGTCTGCACAATTAAAGAATTGCAGGATATGGCACAGCGATTTGATGTTGCTTTAAAACTTTCAGATGGTTTTAATTATAATCAGGTTTCAAAAGAAACAGGTGCTAGTTCTGCAACTATAAGCAGAGTAAATAAGTGCCTTATGTATGGCAACAACGGTTATAAAACTGTAATTGAAAGAATTAAGAACGAGGAGAAGTAATATGAATTTTCAGTCAGATATTATAAGAGGCGATGAAAAAGCAGTTTTTTCTTTGCGTTCTCTTTATAGTTCATTCGGCTTTAAGCAATTCAGAATGAGCAAATTTGAAGAATATGATTTATATGTGAAAAATAAAGACTTTTTGGTTTCAAACGAAGTTATTACATTTACAGATGGTTCCGGTAAGTTACTTGCGTTAAAACCTGACGTTACATTATCTATTATTAAAAATTCAAAAGATTGTGGCGATAAAATTCAAAAGGTTTATTACGACGAGAATGTTTACAGAACAACTAAAGGTAATAAAGAATTCCGTGAAATAATGCAGACAGGTCTTGAGTGTATTGGTAATATTGGCACTTATGAGGTTGCAGAAGTTGTTTTACTTGCATTAAAGAGTCTTGAAGAAATTACTGATGATTTTATTTTAGATATTTCTTATATGGATATTATTCTTTCAGTTCTTTCTGATGCAGGTCTCGATTCTCTGCAAAATCAGAAAATTCTTAAAGCAATCGGCGAAAAGAATACTGATGAAATCAAAAAAATTTGTGCTGAAAACTCAATTGATTCGGACAGAATCGTTTCTCTTGTAACAATAAACGGTAAATATGAGAACGTAATTGAAAATTTAGAAAAACTTTGTGTTACATATAATGAAAAATCTCACCTTAAAACATTTAAAGAGATTTTAGCATTCCTTTGTGACAGCGGTTACGCTGACAAAATCAATGTTGATTTTTCAATTGTAAATAATATGAATTATTATAACGGTGTTGTTTTCCAGGGGTATGTAAACAAAATTCCGTCAAGTATTCTTTCTGGTGGTCAATATGATAATTTGATGCTCAAAATGAACAGAAAAGATAAAGCAATCGGTTTTGCGGTTTATCTTGATTTGTTACAAAGATTTAATAATACCGACAAAGATTTTGATGTTGATTACATTTTATTAAAAAATGCTACAGATGATATTTCTGTGATTTCAAAATGTGTTTCTGAATTAAAGAAAGAAAATGAATCAGTTTTAGTCCAGAATGAAATACCTGAAAATGTTAAATATCGTAAAGTGTTTAAAATTACTGCGGAAGGGGTAGAAGAAGTATGAAACAAATAGTTAATGTTGCTCTCCCTAAAGGCAGACTTGGCGAAAAAGTTTACGATATGTTTGAAAAGGCTGGTTACTCTTGCCCATCTATTAAAGAAAACACACGTAAACTTATTTTTGAAAACGAAGAAACCGGTGTTCGTTTTTTCTGGGTAAAACCGTCAGACGTTGCAATTTATGTAGAACGAGGGGCTGCTGATATAGGGGTTGCCGGTAAAGATATTTTATTAGAATATGAACCAGATGTTTATGAAATGCTTGACCTTGATTTAGGTAAATGCAGAATGGCAGTAGCGGCACACAAAGATTTCAGAGATGATACAGACAAGACTTTAAGAGTTGCTACAAAATTTGTTAATATTGCCAAATCTTTTTATAGTGAAAAATGCAGAGATATTGATATAATTAAACTTAACGGTTCAATTGAAATTGCTCCTATTTTAGGACTTTCTGACGTTATTGTCGATATTGTTGAAACAGGTAAAACACTTATAGAAAACAACTTGGAACCAATTGAAACAATTGTGCCAATAAGTGCAAGACTGATTTCAAACAAAGCGAGTCTTAAATTTAAAAATGACGAAATCAATGGTATAAAAAATGCGTTAGCATTACAGGTTGAAGAGAAAAAGGAAGAAGAGAAATGATAAAAAAATACAAGTTCGGTGAAGTTTCAAATGAAGAGATTTTTGCTCGTTTTGAGCCGACTTCTTCAGTAGAAGATATTGTTGCTGATATTATAAAAAATGTTAAAGAAAATGGTGACAAAGCTCTTTTTGAATATTGTGAAAAGTTTGATAAGGCAAAACTCACTTCTTTAGAGGTTACTGAAGATGAAATTGAAGAAGCATTTAATTTGGTTGAGCCACGCTTTATTGAAATAATAAAAACTGCTGCTGAAAATATCCGTGATTTCCACAAAAATCAGGTTCGTACAAGTTTTATTTTAAACAATAAAAAAGGTATTGTAACGGGTCAGAAGGTTACGCCAATTGAAAAAGTTGGTGTTTACGTACCGGGAGGTACTGCTGCTTATCCGTCAACAGTTTTAATGGATACAATCCCCGCAAAAATTGCAGGTTGTAAAGAAATTATAATGGTAACACCGCCATCAAGTGATGGCAAGGTCAACCCCGTAATTCTTGCGGCAGCTAAAATTG
>JAFSBS010000330.1 GCA_017437165.1 Clostridia bacterium | reverse complement strand
ACAGTAAGAGCAATCAATGGTAGTGTCAAGAGTACCTATAAAGCATCAAATACATTACTTTACCTCGCACAACCGACAACAACAGTAAAAGCAGTAAGCAACGGCATAAATGTTGCGTGGACACAAAGCTCAGGCGCGCAAGGTTACGCAGTTTATCGTTCAGAGTACAACACAAAGACTAAAAAATGGTCAGGTTGGAAAAAGATGGGTACAGCGGCTGCAACTAAAACAAATTGGACTGATAAATCTGCAAAGAAAGGTGTATATTATAAGTACACAGTTAAGGCAGTGAGTGGCTCTTATGGAAGTACCTATAAGGCTAGTGCGAATGTTAAAAGATGACTTTTGACAAATGCAGAATTCTATTTTGAATTGAAATTTGAAAATGGAAAATTGAAAATTGTGGACCTGCGGTCGGCATTATAATTAGTTATTCATAAAAACAAGAAATTCTATCATTTGAAGTTTGTATAAACTAAAAATGATAGAATTTTTATATTTAAGTTTTAATGTTTGTAATTAGTATAAATGAAAAGGTCAATTTACCGGATTTTCAAATTTCAACTTTCAATTTTCAATTTTTCTTGCTACTTGCAACTACTTTGTGGTATAATAATTTAGTATTTCGATAAAACGGAGGTGCAGTATGGATAAGTTTATTTTACACAGTGATTACAAGCCTATGGGTGACCAGCCTGAAGCAATAAAAGCATTGACAGATGGTGTAAATGCAGGACTTAAAGAACAAACACTTTTAGGAGTTACGGGCAGTGGTAAAACTTTTACAATGGCGAATATTATTGCGAATGTTAATAAACCAACACTTGTTCTCGCTCACAATAAAACACTTGCTGCACAACTTTGCACCGAGTTCAAGGAGTTCTTTCCCGAAAACGCGGTGGAATATTTTGTTAGTTATTACGATTATTATCAACCGGAAGCATATATCCCGACAACTGACACTTACATTGAAAAAGACAGTGCGGTAAATGATGAAATAGATAAATTGCGCCACTCTGCGACATCTGCACTTTCAGAAAGACGAGATGTTATAATTGTAGCATCTGTTTCGTGTATTTATACATTAGGTGACCCTATTGATTACAGAAGTATGGTTATATCTTTAAGAACGGGGATGCAAAAAGAACGTGATGCACTTCTTAATAAATTAGTTGCAATCCAATATGAAAGAAATGACGTTGCTTTTGAAAGAAATAAATTCAGAGTAAAAGGTGATACAGTAGAAATTTTTCCTGTATATTCATCAGAGAATGCTATAAGAGTTGAGTTTTTTGGTGATGAAATAGACAGAATTTCAGAGTTTAATCCGCTTACAGGTGAAATAAAGTGTAATCTTTCTCATGTTGCTATTTATCCCGCTTCTCATTATGTTGTTGAGCATGAAAAAATGGAAAGAGCGTTAGAAGAAATTTATAATGAAATGACTGAAACTGCCGAGAACTTCAAAAAAGAAGGCAAACTTTTAGAAGCACAAAGAATTATGCAACGTACACAATATGATATTGAGATGCTTCGTGAAACAGGTTTCTGCAAAGGTATTGAAAATTATTCACGAGTTATGTCTGGTAGAGCGCCTGGTACTGCACCATTTACTCTACTCGACTACTTCCCTGATGATTTTTTGTTATTCGTCGATGAGTCTCACGTAACTTTACCACAAGTGCGTGGTATGTTTGGTGGGGACCGTTCAAGAAAAGAAAGTCTTGTTAATTTCGGGTTCAGACTTCCATCTGCGTTTGATAACAGACCGCTTAAATTTGATGAATTTTATGAGAAAACAAATCAGAGAATTTTCGTAAGTGCTACACCGGGTGAGTTTGAAAAATCAAAGAGTGCAAAAATTGCAGAACAGGTTATAAGACCGACAGGTCTTTTAGACCCGGAAATTTTCGTCAGAAGTACCGACGGACAAATTGACGATTTGATTTCTGAAATCAATATAAGGGTAGATAAAAAGGAACGTGTTTTAGTTACAACGCTCACAAGAAAAATGGCAGAAGATTTAACGGAATATCTCGAAGGTTGTAAAATAAAAGTCCGTTATATGCATTATGATGTTGATACAATTGAAAGAATGGAAATTATCAGGGATTTAAGACTTGGTGAATTTGATGTTCTTGTTGGTATCAATCTTCTGCGTGAAGGACTTGATATTCCTGAGGTGTCACTTGTAGCAATTCTTGATGCAGATAAAGAAGGCTTTTTAAGAAGCGAAACGTCTCTTGTGCAGACAATAGGCAGGGCGGCACGTAACGCAAATGGTCAGGTTATTATGTATGCCGATGAAGTTACACGCTCTATGGAAAATGCTATAAACGAAACTTACAGAAGACGCGAAAAACAAATGAAATATAACGAAGAAAACGGCATTGTTCCTGAAACTATCAGGAAAGATGTTCGTGAAATTCTTGAGATTTCTTCAAAAGATAATGTTCAGGAAAAAATTGCTAAAAAACGGTTCTCTGCTAATGAAAAAAATCAGTTAATAGAAAAACTTACTAAAGAAATGAGAGCTGCCGCAAAACTTCTTGAGTTTGAACACGCGGCATATTTAAGAGACCAGATAGAGAAAATAAAGAATAGTTAGGTAGTTAAAATGGAGAAAAATTTAAAAGTAAAAGGTGCAAAAGTTCATAATTTAAAAAATGTAAATGTTGAAATACCAAGAGATAAACTCGTAGTTTTTACAGGTCTTTCCGGTTCAGGTAAATCTTCACTTGCTTTTGATACAATCTATGCTGAAGGACAGAGAAGATATATGGAAAGTCTTTCTTCTTATGCCCGTCAGTTTTTAGGGCAGATGGATAAGCCCGATGTTGAAAGTATTGAAGGTCTTTCACCTGCAATATCAATTGACCAGAAAACTACATCTAAAAACCCGCGTTCAACAGTTGGTACAGTTACAGAAATTTATGATTACCTTCGTCTTTTGTACGCAAGAGTAGGTGTGCCACATTGTCCTGTTTGTGGTAAAGAAATTAAAACACAGACAGTTGACCAGATTGTAGATAAGGTAATGGAACTCCCAGATGGAACAAAGTTTCAGGTTTTAGCACCAATTGCTAAAGGTAAAAAAGGTGAATTTAAAAAAGAACTTGAACACGCTTCTAAATCGGGTTATGTAAGAGCAAGAATTGACGGAATTATATATGATCTATCTGAAGATATAAAATTAGAAAAGAATATTAAACATAATATTGAAATAATTGTTGACCGCCTTGTTATGAAAAGAGAGATTTCATCTCGACTTGCGGATTCTTTAGAAACGGCGTTTTCAATTACAGATGGTACAGTTTTAATTGCTGTTGTAGATGGTGAGGAGCAATTATACTCACAAAATTTTGCTTGCCCCGAACATGGTTCTTTTATGGATGAGTTAGAACCACGAATGTTTTCGTTTAATAATCCTTTCGGAGCTTGTCCTACTTGTTCTGGACTTAGTATGTTTTTACGTGTTTCAGAAGATTTATTAGTTCCTAACAGAAATCTTTCAATAAACGAAGGTGCAATTAAAGGTTGCGGTTGGGGACAAAGTGATAGAAGTACAATTGCGGGTATGTATTACGCAGCACTTGCAGAAAAGTACAACTTTACTTTTGATACACCTTTTAAAGATATTTCTAAAGAGGGGCAGAATGCAATTTTTTATGGAACAAAAGGCGAAAGAATACAAGTTACTCGTGTAAATGAGTATGGTAGCGGTACTTATATGACCGATTTTGAAGGTATTGTAAACAACCTCGAACGTCGCCACAGAGAAACAACAAGCGACTGGTCGAGAAATGATATAGAACAATATATGACAGAAAGTCCGTGTCCTGCTTGTAAAGGTAAAAGACTTAAACCCGCATCATTAGCAGTAACAGTCGGCGGTAAAAATATTATGGAATTCACCGATATGTCTGTAAAAGATGAACTTGCATTTATAGATGAAATTCAGGAAAATCTTTCAGAAAAAGATAAAAAAATCGGTAAACAGATTTTCAAAGAAATCCGTTCACGACTTTCATTTCTTTGTGATGTTGGTCTTGATTATTTAACACTTTCCCGTTCGGCAGGTACACTTTCAGGTGGTGAAAGTCAGAGAATAAGACTTGCTACACAAATCGGTTCTTCTTTAATGGGAGTTTTATATATTCTTGACGAACCAAGTATAGGTTTACATCAGAGAGATAACGACAAACTGTTGCAATCACTAAAGAATTTAAGAGATTTGGGTAATACTTTAATTGTCGTTGAACACGATGAAGATACTATGAATTCTGCAGACTATATTGTCGATGTAGGTCCGGGTGCAGGTGTTCATGGTGGTGAAATTGTTTTTCAGGGTGCAGTAAAAGATATTAAAAAATGCAAAGAGTCCATTACTGGTCAGTACCTTTCAGGTAAAAGAAAAATTGCAATACCTGAAAGCAGAAGAAAAGGCAATGGTAAAGCTTTAGTTATTAAAGGTGCTGCTGAAAATAATCTTAAAGATATTGATGTCGAGATACCGCTTGGTAAATTTGTTGCAGTAACAGGTGTTTCGGGTTCGGGTAAATCTTCTTTAATCAATGAAATTTTATTTAAAAAGTTAGCCGCAGAGCTTAATGGTGCAAGAAAATTTCCGGGCAAACACAAGGAGATAAAAGGTCTTGAATATCTTGATAAGGTTATAGATATTGACCAATCACCTATTGGCAGAACTCCACGCTCAAATCCTGCAACTTATACAGGAGTGTTTACGGATATACGTGAGCTTTTCGCACAGACACAAGATGCAAAAATGAAAGGTTACTCTGCAGGTAGATTTTCATTCAATGTAAAAGGTGGTCGTTGTGAAGCGTGTGAGGGCGATGGTATTATAAAAATCGAAATGAACTTCCTTTCAGATGTTTATGTTCCTTGTGAAGTCTGTCACGGTGCAAGATATAACCGTGAAACATTGGAAGTTCTTTATAAGGGTAAAAGTATTTCAGATGTTCTTAATATGACAGTAGAAGAAGCAACCGAATTCTTTAAAAATCACCCTAAAATTTATAGGAAATTAGAAACACTTAATGATGTTGGTTTGGGTTATATTACTTTAGGTCAACCCGCAACAACACTTTCCGGTGGTGAGGCGCAAAGGGTTAAACTTGCAACCGAACTTTCAAGACGTTCAACAGGCAGAACAATTTATATTTTAGATGAACCAACAACAGGTCTTCATTCTGCCGATGTAAGTAAACTTTTAGAGGTTTTAAATCGTCTTGTAGATGCCCAGAACAGTATTGTTGTAATTGAGCATAATTTAGATGTTATAAAAACTGCCGATTATATTATAGATTTAGGGCCTGAAGGAGGTAATGGTGGCGGAACTGTTGTTGTGACAGGCACACCGGAAGAAGTGGCAAAAAATAAAAAATCTTACACAGGTCAGTATTTAAAAAGAATTTTATCTGAATAAAATGTTGATATTTGACTGACTTATATGTATAATATGAGAGATATTTTTTAAAGGAGTAATTCATTTATGAAAGCAAGCGAAAGTATCGCAAATTATGATATTAAAGTAAGAGAATACACAAACTATGCTATAAAAAGCATAAAGAATTGTTGTAAGAATTTTGGTCCGAGACCCACGGGTAGCGAGGCAGAAAAAAATGCACAGGAATATATGATGAATGACCTTAATAATTTCTGTGATGAAGTTTCACGCGAAGAGTTTAAAGTCAGTGATAAGGCATTTATGTCATGGATAAGAATAGGTGTTGTTTTAGCCGTAATAGCTATTGCAATGTTTACATTAGGATTTTATATAGTTTCAGCAGTTATGTTCTTTGCAATTATTTTAATGATTGCACTTGAATTTGGTTTTTATAAGCCTGTTTTAGATGTTTTCTTCAAAAAGAAAACTGCCGGTAATGTTTATGGTGTAAGAAAATCAGAAGAAGAAACTAAAAAGAGAATTATTCTCTGTGCTCATACTGACTCTGCATACGAATGGAAATATACATACAAAACGGGCAGAAAAGGTGTTGCATTTAATATTTACGGTGCAGTTGCTTCACTCTTAATCGGTTTAGGTTTTTCAATTTATGCAGTTGCAGCAAATGGTGCTTTTTCAGAAATTGTATGGCTTTCAGATGGATTAGTTGCTAAAATTCTTGCAGTTATCCTTTATCTTACAATAATCATTTATTGTTTTAACTTCAGTTTTATTAACTATAAGAATCCTGTTACGGGTTGTATTGACAATTTAAGTGGCGTGTTTATTTCAAACGCAGTAGTAAAATATCTTAAAGATAATGACATCCGTTTTAAAGATACTGAAGTTTGTGTGCTTTTAACAGGTGCTGAAGAAGCAGGGCTTCGTGGTTCAAAATCATTTGTTAAAAATCACCCTGAATTGCAGAATAAAGAGATTGAAACAGTAGTAATTGGTGTTGATACAATCTGCGAAATGGAATTTATGAAAATTTATAGTAAAGATATGAATGGTTTTACTAAAAATGACAGTCGTGTTGCAAAACTTATTCAGGATGGTGCAAAAAATGCAGGGTATGATGTACCCACAGGTGCTATTGAATTAGGTGCAACAGATGCGGCGGCATTCTCACAAAAAGGTATTTCAGCAGCTACTTTTGTTGCTATGAATCCTGAACCATCAAGATATTATCACACAAGACTTGATACAGTAGAAATGATTAAACCACAGGCAATTGATGCAGGCGTAAAAATAGCACTTGAAACAGTATTTTTATTTGATGAAAAAGGTATATGATTATGAGTTTTAAAAATCTTAATCATAAACTTACAGGTAGTGGTAATTTACTCAATGAAAAAGGTGTTTTGCGTGAGGCGGGTTGGGCGAATAGTTTAGTTTATGACTATTCACGTTCAATGGTAAAATCAAACAAAGCAAGACTTAAGGAATGGGACTATTACCACGTGATTGACAGTGAGGGTAAATATGCTGTTTCTTTCACCTTTGCCGATAATGGGTATATGGGTCTTATAGATTGCTCTGTTTTTGATTTTATAACAAAAGAAAAATTTTCTGCGACTGAAATACCTATTATGCCAATGGGTAAACTTAATTTACCCGCTACAAGTGAAAAAGGAGATATTTCTTTTAAAAATAAGTCATGTGAATTTCGCATTGACAGAACTGACACAGGCAGACACTTTTATTGTGATTTTAAAAGAACCTTTAACCACACAGAGATTGTTGCTGATATTTATTTAGAACAACCGCCAATGGATACAATGGTTATTGCAACCCCTTGGAAGAATAATAAAAAGGCATTTTATTATAATCAGAAAATTACTTGTATGAAGGCGAAAGGCTCTGTAACAGTAAAGGGCAGAACTTATACTTTTAATGATAGTAAAGATTATGGTATTCTTGACTGGGGTAGGGGTGTCTGGACTTACGATAACACTTGGTTCTGGGGTGTTGGTAGCGGTACAGTAAATGGCAAGCCATTCGGCTATAATATCGGTTACGGATTCGGCGATACTTCTGCGGCTTCTGAAAATATGATTTTTTATGATGGTAAATGTCATAAATTAGATTT
>JAFSBS010000329.1 GCA_017437165.1 Clostridia bacterium | reverse complement strand
TTTATGCAATTTACAACAAAACGAAGGTCTTTTATAGTGCAACTTGTGCATTGTAAAAGACCTTTTTATATGTTACAATGTCAACTGTTCGCAGGAATTGTTACAACTTTGTAATAATTGGCAACAAATTTGAAATAAATATATATAAATAATAGAGCAAATACTCAAAATTATGAAAGGCAAAATTATTCTATGATTAAAAGCAGAATTAAAAGCGCCATAGCAGTAGTACTTATTGCAGTTCTTGCAGTAGTTCCTATGTTCAGCGTAAACGCGGCTGCTAAAAATGTTGAATACAGCGCCTCCTCATCTTATATGAGCAGCAGCTACTACAAGGCACTTTGCGAAGTTGAACTCACAGGTGACCAGGTAACAGATATTTGTAATATAGCAAAAACACAGGTTGGGTATCACGAAAGTGGTGACAACTACACAGAATATGGCAGATGGTACGGCAGACAAAGTTATTGGTGCAACGTTTTCGTTTCATGGTGTGCTTATGTTGCAGGTGTACCAACATCTGTATTTCCCAAATTAGCAGGTGTAGGCAGTGCCTACTCTTCAACACTTCCTTCAGTTGGTGCGGATTGTTTTAAATTTGGTACAAAACCGGTTGAAGCGGGTGACCTTCTTTTCAGTTGTACTTGTTCGGGTAGTTTCGGTTGTATTGACCATGTTGGTCTTATTGTAGATGTAGATGACCAATATATTTATACAGTTGAAGGAAATATGTCAGATGCAGTTAGAGCAATTACTTACCCTGTATCAACAGGTTATTCTGCTCACAACCACGCACGTATCAATTATATTGCCCGTCCTAACTATCAGGACCGTTCTGCTAAAGTTTCAGATATAAGCAGGGCAGATGCTATTAAAACAACAGAAAATAGTATTTATGCACTCTATGATATGTCACTTCCATATAGTGAAGCAGAATCTGTTTGTAAGCTTATGGGTGGACACCTTGTAGCAATTACAAGCGAAGAAGAACAAGAAATAGTAAACGAAATTATCGAAAATGGTTCTTATGATAAATATTATATAGGTTTATCAGATGAAGAAAACGGCACTTATCTCTGGAGCAGTGGCGAGGAATATGACTATAGTAATTTAACCGGTTCAAGTAGAGCAAACTTTACTTCGGTTATTGTTAACGCAGATGGAACCTGGCAGGAAACTGTAAGTGATAAACGTCAGACAGGTTTTATATGTGAAATTCAGATTGATAAAATGATTCCTGCTAACACAGCATCTTTTGGCGGTAGCAGATACGAAATTTATGACAGTTCTTTAACTTATGAACAGGCTACTGCATTCGCAAAAGCAAAAGGCGGTAAATTAGCAGAGATTGAAACAACTTCTGAAAATCAACTTCTCTCACTTCTTCTTAAACAGAGTGACCAGTACTATTTGGGTGTAAGTGGTACAAAGCGTGAAGTTACTTCAGTTGATTACAGTAATTACAAATCAAAAGTTAATTATAATGGTGGTAAAGAAAATTACGCGGTAATGCTCAATGACGGTACAGCAAAATGGTCTGTTGCAGGTATTTTTGAAGCAAAGACTTTAACAGGCTTTGTTGTAGAATACGATGAAACAGAAAAATGTACAGTTACTTTCGATGCAAATGGTGGTTTAAATACACCAAATGAGCAGATTGGTGAATCAGGTTCAAAAATAGTAATCAGTGACACAAAGCCAATATTAAAGGGTGCAAAATTCCTTGGTTGGTCAGAAAATAAAGATGCAGAAAAAGCAGAGGTTAAATCAGGTGATAAAATCACTCTTAATGAAAATGTAACACTTTATGCAATCTGGTCAAAATAATTATTAAATAATTCTGCTGCAAGAAAATCTTGCAGCAGATATTTTATTGGTAAAAACAGTTGATATTGGCTGTATATTTGTGTTATAATTAAAATGTATATCTATGGGATTTTTAAAATTTGTGAAAGGATGTGAATTTTTTATGATGAAACTTTTTAAATATTTAAAACCTCATAAGAAATTCGCAATTTTTACAGTAATACTTGCAGCAATAAGCAATGTTATGACATTAGGATTTCCGCTTATGATGTCGCTGCTCATAAATAACGGCATTTCAAAAGGTGATTTGAACTACATAAAAAATATTGGTATTGTTATGATTGTTCTTTGCACAATTGCAATGTTTATATCAATTGGTAACAGTTACTGTTCAAGTAAGGTTTCGGCTCTTTTCACAGGTGATTTAAGAAGAATGGTGTTTTCTAAAATACAGACATTTTCTCAGGGAGATATTGATGAAATAGGTATTCCGTCACTTATTACCAGAACAACAAATGATATAAGACAAATAGGAGAATTGTTAATTGCACTTTTAAGAAGTATAATTTCTGTACCGATTATGTTGATTGGCGGTACTGCAATGGCAATAATTATGGACCCCGGACTTTCTCTTGTACTTTTAATTGTTTGTCCTGTTATTGCTGTAATTGCTTTGGTAATTGCAAAAACTGTTGTTCCGTTTTTCAGTAAAATTCAAAAGGGTGTTGATGCTCTTAACCTTGTAACACGTGAAAAACTTAATGGTGTAAGAGTTATAAGAGCATTTAACAGAACAGAATATGAAGAAAGACGCTTTAAAAAAGCAAACGATGATTTAACAGGCCTTACTTTAAAGGTTTCAAGGATTTTTGCAGGTCTTATTCCGGTTGCAACACTTCTGATATTTACGATTATAGCAGTGCTTATTGTAGTTGGTTATAATCAGGTTAATAAATTGACCGACCCTGTTGAAATCAAAAACACAATAGGTGATTTACAGGCTTTTATAATTTATCTTGTATTTATAGTTGCTGCTTTAGCATCTGTTGCTGCTATGTTTGTTATGATTCCCCGTGGTAAAATTTCTGCTAACAGAATAAATGAAATTTTA
>JAFSBS010000328.1 GCA_017437165.1 Clostridia bacterium | reverse complement strand
GGACGTGCTTTTATTCGTTGATAATATTTACAGATACGTTCAGGCTGGTAACGAGGTTTCTGCACTTTTAGGCAGACTTCCAAGTGCGGTTGGTTACCAACCTACTCTTGCAAATGAATTAGGTGAATTAGAAGAAAGAATTGCATCCACCTCTAAAGGTTCAATTACATCTGTTCAGGCAGTTTATGTTCCTGCCGATGACCTTACAGACCCTGCTCCTGCGACAATCTTTACACATCTTGACGCTACAACAGTTCTTTCAAGGAGTATTTCAGAACTTGGTATTTACCCTGCAGTTGACCCACTTGAATCTACAAGCCGTGCTCTTGAGCCTGAAATTGTAGGTAAACTCCACTACAGAGTTGCCCGTGGTGTTCAGGAATGTTTGCAAAGATATTCTGAACTTAAAGATATTATTGCTATTCTCGGTATGGAAGAACTTTCTGAAGAAGACCGCCTTACTGTTTACAGGGCAAGAAAGATTCAGAAATTCCTCTCGCAACCTATGAATGTTGCGACTGCTTTCACAGGTGTTAAAGGTCTGTTTGTACCAATTAAGGAAACAATCGAAAGTTTCAGACAGATTATTGATGGCGAAGCAGATGACATTCCGGAAGCAGCATTCTTTATGGTTGGTTCTATTAAAGATGCAAGAGAAAAAGCAAAGACACTTTAATTATTGATTGTAGGTGCAAAAATATGCCTAAATTCAAATTAGAAATGTTCACCCCTAAAAAGCAATTTTTTGTTGGAGATGTAGATGCAGTTACCTGTAACGCTGCTGATGGTGAATTGTGTGTACTTTATGGCCATCAACCAATGATTGTTGCTTTACCCCCAGGTGAATTAAAAATAAAACAAGATGGTGAATGGAAAAAAGCATTTGTCGGTGACGGGTTTATGGAAGTAAGACCTGACGATGTTTTAGTCTTTACTCACCTATTAGAGTGGCCCGAAGATATTGACGAAGCTAAAGCACAATTGCTTTTAGAACAAGAAAAAGAGCAATTGAGAAACGCCGCTTCATTCAGTGAACACAGACGAACTGAAATTGAACTTCAACGAATGATGACCACTTTAAGAAAAAGGAATTATAATCTTAATATATAATGTATTGTAATTTTCTATAAATTTATTCCTATGTATTCTATTTTTTAGTTGAATACATAGGAATTTTTTAATACTGTCAAAATTTGTTGAAAACTGAAAATTTCGGGTGTATAATATCCCCTGTTAAAAATTTTAAAATAGGTCGGGGTATTATGACAAAATTAAAACCGAAACTTTTTTCGGTAATAAAAAACTACAACAAAGGACAATTTGTAAAAGACTTAACTGCTGGTCTTATAGTTGCAATTATTGCGTTGCCACTTTCAATTGCTTTGGCACTCGCTTCCGGTGCAACACCTGAACAAGGTCTTTACACCGCTATTGTTGCAGGTTTTTTGATTTCATTTTTAGGTGGTAGCCGTGTTCAGATTGCAGGTCCTACTGCGGCATTCGCTTCAATTGTTGCAGGTATTATTGCAACAAACGGATTTTCGGGACTTGTTATAGCAACCCTCATGGCAGGTGTAATACTTATAGTAATGGGTGTTTGCAAATTCGGTAGTCTTATTAAATTTATTCCGTTTACAATTACAACCGGTTTTACTTCAGGTATCGCTGTTACAATTTTAATAGGACAAATCAAAGATTTTTTAGGTCTTACATTTAAAAATTCACCTGTAGAAACAGTTGAAAAAGTTGAAGAAATTATACACTCAATCACCACAATTAACCCTATGGCAGCTTTGATTGGTGTTGTTTCTCTTGCAATTTTAATTATAATGCCAAAACTCATAAAAAAAGTTCCACCATCAATTTTTGCTATTCTTATTTCAGCATTGCTTGTTCACTTTTTAGATTTAGATGTTCTTACAATCGGTGATTTATATGAAATTTCTTCAAAAGCACCAACACCATCTATTCCTGAATTTTCATTTGAAACAATAAAGGCAGTTTTCCCTGATGCAGTTACAATTGCAGTTTTAGCCGCTATTGAGTCCCTCCTTTCTTGTGTTGTTGCCGATGGTATGATTGGCAGCAGACACAACTCAAATATGGAACTTGTTGCGCAAGGTGTCGGTAATATCGGCTCTGCTCTCTTCGGTGGTATTCCTGCGACAGGTGCTATTGCAAGAACTGCGGCTAATATAAAAAATGGTGGTAGAACTCCAATAGCAGGTATGGTACACGCAGTAGTACTTCTTTTAGTTTTACTTGTTTTAATGCCACTTGCGTCTTACATTCCAATGCCAACAATTGCGGCAATTCTTTTTATAGTCGCTTATAATATGAGTGAATGGCGTGAATTTAAAGCAATTGTTAAAACATCACCTAAAAGCGATACTTTCGTTTTAGTTTTAACTTTTGTACTCACTATTGCATTTGACTTGGTTGTTGCTATTGCAGTTGGTCTTGTTCTTTCAACACTTCTCTTTATGAAACGTATGAGTGACGAAACAAACGCGTATGGCTGGAAAGAAATTGACGAAGCAACAGACGAAGATAATGTTAACTTAAAGGTTATTCCAGAAGGTGCTTCTGTATTTGAAATTACAGGTCCTATATTCTTCGGTGCGGCAACTAAATTTACAGATACACTTTCATCCACAGACAAAAAAGTGCTTATATTAAGAATGAGAAGCGTACCTGCAATAGATGCAACCGGTATTCACGCATTTGAAACAATTCTTAAAAACTTCGAGAAAAAAGGCAAAACACTTATAATTTCTCACGCAAACGAGCAACCATTAAAAGCACTTAAAAAGTCAGGTCTTTACACACGAATTGGTAAAGAAAACTTTAAGCGAAATATTGACGATGCTTTAAAAAGGGCAAGCGAGATACTTTCAGAGAAATAAACAACAAACCCGACAAGTTGAACTTGTCGGGTTTGTTTCTATTTATACGGTTTAGTTTCATCAGTAAGACCAACAATATAATCAATACTTGTATTATAAAGTTTAGCTAATTCAATAAGAACATCAACAGGAATATTCAAATTACCAATTTCATAATCCGAATAAGTTGTCTGGTGTATCTTTAAAATTTCCGCTATTTGTTTTTGAGTATAATCGTTATCTTCCCGTAAATCACGAACTCTTTTAAACAACATAATCACCATTTATTCAACATTATAGTCTAAAACAGCTTTTACATACGCCTTTTTCACTTTTGAATTCTTGATTTTTCTGAACTCATCTGAAAGCTCAATTTCGGTTTCGTTACGCTTGTTGTCGCCAATTTTAAATTCAGTCTTGGTATTTTTGCCAACAAGTTTTTCAACCGCTTCAGCAATTTCTTCAGTGGTCGCAGTCTTTACTTCCCCTGTTTCCTGCTTCCTGTTTCCTGTTTCCTGAATCTCCTCTGTTTCCTGATCCCTGATTTCTGTTCCCTGATCCCTGAGCTTTGCTTCTTCCAGTTCTTTTTCTGTCTGGAATTTTTCTGCATCTGTAGGAAGTGCGGCATACTCACCACTCTCGATAAACTTCACAGTAATCTTTTCGATTTCACGCATTTTTACCTGCTCTGCCTGAGCGAATGCTAATTTATCGGCATCTGAAATATTAGGATTATTTGATATAGAACGAATACTTGCCACAGAAGCATTGATTTTATTCATTTTTATTCGCTGTGCTTCATCCTTTGTTTTACAACGCTTTAAATCTTCTTCGTACTGTTTGGCTTCTGCTTCCACTGCACGCATTTTCTGATAAAGAACGGGATTTTTCTTTTGCAGATACTGCATTTCTTGTTCTGTTAATTTACTACCAGCGTAAATTTTATTTGTAATTCTTTGCATTTCTTTGTCTTCAGTATTCAACACCTGTTGTTCTTTATAGGCGTTAATAAAATTCACATTGTCTTTCTGGCGCTCAGTCAGACCATCGGTAGAAAAGCCTTGTTGTTTTCTTTGCTCCCACT
>JAFSBS010000327.1 GCA_017437165.1 Clostridia bacterium | reverse complement strand
TTGAAAAAAATTCAAAAAAAACCTTTACAAATAGAAAATAATGTGTTACTATACAGTTAAAGAAAGTTACGGAATATTCCCACTTTCTTGAAAGTAGGGGAAAGACCCCGTATTCAGAGTGTGTTTGGCTCGTCCATACATATAATGAAAACAAAAAATATTTTATTTAGAAAAGGAGTTGTTCGTAAATGTTTAAATTTATGAAGAGCAAAAAAGGTTTCTCACTCGTTGAACTCATGATCGTTGTTGTTATCATGGCAATCCTCGTTGCTGTTGCAGTGCCGATCTACAATTCAGTTACAGGTAATGCAAGAACAAAAACTTGTATCGACAACCAAAGACAAATTATGTCAACAGTTGGTAACGCACTTATGATGGCTGGTGTTACTACAGGTGTTGAAGGTCAGGCATTTACAGTTACTAACGCAACAAATGCTGATCCTGCTATGGTTCAGGGTACATACGCTATTGATGCTGTAGGTGCTGATTGGGCAACAATCAAAGGTTCATTCAAAACTGTTCCTTGCTGCGGTCAGGAAGGTGGCGTAATCACTGTTACTATTAAAGATGGCGTTAACGGTGGTACAGCAACAGCTGAAGTTTCATGTAGCCTTGGAACAAGCGATGGTCACGTACTTGATACATTAAACGACTAATTTATATTTAAAAGATGCACCTTGCTCGAAAGAGTAGGGTGCATTTTTGCGTTTTTGTTAAATAAGTGTAAATTTATTTTAAAGAACAAAAAACTATTTACAAATTTTTACAGATGTGCTATTATAAGTTACAGAGAAAGGTTTCGGAATTTTCTCGTTTCGGGAGATGATTTAAAATGTTTCGCTTTTTAAAAACAAAAAAAGGGTTCTCGCTTGTTGAACTTATGATAGTTGTTGTTATAATGGCTATTCTCGTAGCGGTTGCTGTGCCGATTTATAACACGGTTTCTGAGGGGTTCAGGGCGAAAACTTGTATAAGTAATCAACGCCAGATTTACGGTTCGGTAAACAACTACCTGACTGTTAATCAGGTTTTAGGTGAAGTAGGTACAATTTCTATTAAAACTGATGTAGATGGAGACCCTTCTTTTACTTCATATACAGGTATAAGTGAAAATCTGTACAATGCAACAAAATCACTTTTCAAAACAGTTCCTTGCTGTCCTGTAAGTGCCTCCGGTGAAATTCAGATAATTTTTGAACTTAATGACGCCGGCTTTTCAACTGCTCGTACAATTTGTGTAAACGGTGGCGAAGATCACGTTTTTGTTGCTGAAGAAGATTGATAAGTGCAGAGTCTTAAAATGCCGAGTCCTGAGTTTCGGAAGTCCTTCGGACTTGGTTATAATTAAATATCAATAAAAACAACTACATTCTTTCATCTTAGTTTAGACTCGAATGACAGAATGTAGTTTTTATAATATTAAAATACTGACCACTGACCACTGACTTACTGACCACTTTCTAACCATTTTGCACAATATAATTGTATAAAAACCTACACATTGTTTATTGACAATCATTGTAAAAAAATAGTATAATCAAAATGTTAAATTTATAACGAAAAAATATGTGATTTCGGAGGAATTGGTTATGGCTAAAAAAACTGTATTCTTAACAGGCTCATCAGGTACAATGGGCTGGGCAGGCTTTAAAGAGCTTTATGCAAAAAAAGACAAGTACGATATCGTTGTTCTTAACAGAGGTAGTCAGAAAAACAAGGATAAATTCAAACCTTACGAAAATGACCCATCTGTTAAACTTGTTTGGGGTGACCTTACAAATTACGAAGATGTTTTAAAATGTGTTACAGGTTCAGACTATGTTCTTCATGTTGGTGGTATGGTGTCACCGGCGGCAGACTATTACCCTGTAAAAACACAAAAAACAAATGTTACTGCAGCACAGAATATTGTAAATGCTGTTAAAGCACAACCGAATGCAGATGATATTAAGGTTGTTTACATAGGTACTGTTGCAGAAACAGGTGACAGAAATGCACCTATTCATTGGGGTAGAACAGGTGACCCCCTCAAAGTAAGTGTTTACGACCACTATGCTATCAGTAAAATCAAAGCAGAAGCAGTTTTTGCAGAATCAGGTCTCAAACACTGGGTATCTCTCCGACAATCAGGTATTCTTTATCCGGCAATTCTTAAAAATCTTGAACCTATTATGTATCACGTTCCAATCAATGGTATGCTTGAGTGGGCAACTGTTGAAGATTCAGGTCGTCTTCTTGCAAATGTTTGCGGTGACGATATCCCTGAAGAATTCTGGAGAAGATTCTATAACATCGGTTCTGGTGAACAATACAGAATTACAAACTATGAGTTCGAAGACCTTCTTCTTGGTACATTAGGTCTTGGCTCACCTAAAAAACTCTTTGACCCACACTGGTTTACAACACGTAATTTCCACGGTCAATGGTACTATGATGGTGACGAACTTGAAAAATATTGTCACTTCCGTGCTAATATTCCTGTTAAAGAGTATTTTAAGAGTATGATGGATAAGGTAGAGGGTTATTACAAACTTGCTTTCCTTGCAAAACCATTTGCACCAATTCTCAAGAAACTCTGGATGAAAAAGATTGCAGAAACTCCTGAATATGGCACACTCTGGTGGGCAGCAAATAAAGTTGATGTAAGAATGAAAGCATACTATGGCAGTATGGAAGAATACGAAAAACTTCCAAGAAGCTGGGATGATTTTGAGATTATCATTCCTGCAAAGCAGACAACTGCTCCTGATGTTAAAGTTCTTGACCATGGTTATGATGAAACAAAACCATTTGATTCTCTTACTCTCGAGGACCTCCAGAAAGCGGCAGAATTCCGTGGCGGTAAATGCCTTGCAACTGAAATAGTTGATATGTACACACCTGTTAAATGGGTAAGTGCAAGAGGTAACGAATTTGAAATGTCACCAAACCTTGTTCTCAAAGGCGGTCACTGGTGTCCTGCAGAACTTCCATGGCCTTGGAAATATGACGAAGAAGCAAGAATTAACCCATTCTTTGCACAGGTTTGGGACCGTGAAGGTGAAGATAATGTATATGGTCCTGAAATCTTTGACAACTTTAAAGAGAAGGTGACAGAATGAAAGTATTTATGATTGGCGGTACAGGTCTTTTAGGCTGTGAAGCTGCAAGAATTTTTATTGAACGTGGTCATGAAGTAACATCTGTTGCTCTTCCTCCACTTCCTGAAGGAGCGCCAATTCCACAGGAAATGAAACTTGAAATGTGTAACATCTACGAAAAAACAGACGACGAAATCCGCGAACTTTTAAGAGGTCACGATTGTTTCGTTTTCGCTGCAGGTATTGACGAAAGAGTTGAATTCCCTGCACCTGTTTACGATGCTTACTATAAATATAACATTGCCCCCCTTAAGAGAATTCTTCCACTCTGTAAAGAGGTTGGAATGAAGAGTGCAGTTGTTTTAGGTTCTTACTTTGCATTCCTTGCAAAAGAAAGACCGGATATGAAGCTTACAGAGAAACACCCATACATCAGAAGCAGAATTGACCAGGAAGAAGTTGCTTTCTCATTTGCAGATGATAACTTTGATGTTTCAGTTCTTGAACTTCCTTATATTTTCGGTACACAGCCGGGTAGAAAACCGGTTTGGGTTATTCTCATTGAACAAATCAAGAGAATGGATAAACTTCCATTTACAATGTATCCGGGCGGTGGTACTGCAATGCTTACAGTTCGTCAGGTTGGCGAAGTTATTGTTGGTGCTGCTGAAAAATCAAAGGGTGCAAAAGCATGGCCTATTTCTATGTACAACTTAACATGGAAAGAATTCCTTAAAATCGTTTACGATGCTCGTGGAATGGGTAGTGACAGAAAAATTATTTCTGTTGCACCTTGGATGATGCGAATGGGTCTCGGCGGTGTTAAGAAAGAATATGCCGCTAAAGGTATAGAAAGTGGTATTGATGTTGACGGACTTGCAGATATTATGGATGTAAATCTCTTTATTCCGGATAGTTATTCAAGAGAACTTGGCGCAACTGATGATGACATTAAATCTGCAATTTTCGACTCAATCAAGGTTTCACAAGCAGTATTTGACGGTAAAGCAAAACTTCTTGGTATGAAAGGCGAATAAACTGAATGCGAACATTCAGTTTAGTGAATAGTTAA
>JAFSBS010000326.1 GCA_017437165.1 Clostridia bacterium | reverse complement strand
TGCAAATTAACATAATTCTTTAAAAAAGGAACAAAATTGATACCGTTAAAATATCTGAAATTTTCAACTAAAACTCTTACGTCGGTATCTCCCCAAGTAAGAATAACATTATCTTCACCTGCAGACCATTTTCTGAATTCTGACATAGCCTGAGAAAACGGTGTACCTGCACTGATATCATCGTTGGAAATGTTAGTTAATTCCTTAACTCTCGTATGAAGTTTTTTACCTAATTGCGCCTTAATAAAAAGTGAAAAGGTATCAACTTGATTCAAATTTTCATCAAGTTTTACCGCACCTATTTCGATAATTTCATTTAAAAATCCCTTTTTCTTTTTACAATAGGTGTTATTCCACTCAAGGTCCATTATTATATAATGCATTTGAGAAACTTCCTCTGAAATAAAATTGATGAAATAAATTATATTAAACCTTCACTATCGTAAAGACAAGCGGTTTCAAGTAAAACCTTTACACCAACTTCAAGTGCTTCAGGAACAAGTAAATCCGGTGTATCTAAACGCGTATGATAATATCTTGGCGGTGTAGGGTCCATTGCGGCAAAACCGGTTGCCTTAATTTTCTTTTGTGTAAAAGCAGCGGCATCACAAGCACCAAGGTAAATAGAAGCATAAGGTAAATCGTAACCACAGTTTTTAGCGGCTCTTTTTACAAGTTCTTTTGCTTGTTTATCGTGTTTCAAAGTACCGCTTAAATCTCTGTCGTAAACTGCCATATCTTTCAAATCACGCATTGTGTCGCACGCAATTACAACAGTTTCAATTTCCTTAAGTTCTTTTTCGTGGGTTTCTGCATAGTTTTTTGCACCACGCAGCCCTGCTTCTTCCGAACCTGTGAGCATTATTCTGACTTCAGTGTTTTCAAATTCAATACCCTGCTCTTTCATTACTTTTAAAACTGACATAGCAGTTAAACAACCGGTAAGATTATCGTTGGCACCGGGAACACTTTTTGTGTAACTCTGAAAGAATAAAAAGCCGAAATATGGTATAACGAAAAGGCAAAGAATAATACCAACTATAAAGAAAAATGTATCAACACCTTTGGATGGCGCATCTAAATTAAGATATGTAAAATATTTAATAATACTTGCAAAGCAAACAACAAAAAGACCAACTGCTGCAGGAATAAGAAATAATTTCATTCCTGTGCCACCCATTAAATAGTTTAAAGTCCATTCATATTGTGAGTCCGCGTGACCTATGAAAATAATTCTTTTCTTGATTTCACCTTTTGGCTTTTTTGTAGCAATAAGATTATGTGATGGATGACCGATAAATAATGGGTCAAGAAAACGCTTGTACATTAAAAATTCAAGAACTAAAGGAATAATACCGAGAATTGTACATAAAAAAGCAATAAGTGGATAATCTATCCAATAAAGAACAGTAGCAGCTAATGCCATAGCAACTGTAAATGGAATAAATCCCATAAAAGCTTGTCTGTGAACAGTAAACTCTTCAATTGAAATATCGTCAGACCATTCTTTTAAATCTTTACCCATAAATTCCTGTGCAGCTAATTCTTCTTTGCTACCCGGAGCGCGTGGCCCAATTTCATCAACGATGGCGTGAATTTTTTTCACCATATAGTCAACTGTTGAAGAAAAGTCAATAGTTTCTTTTTTGCTTTTTTCAAGAATTGTTTTCATAAAACACCACTCCAATATATAAAAGTGAATACTTACTAAATATAGCATATATTTCTTTATTTTACAACATTATATTGTGAAAATCATTGATTTTTACAAAATACTAATGTATAATATGTTAAAAATTTCATTAGTAGGTGTTTTTATGTTGAATGATTCGTTAAATTTATACTATTCATCCCCTGCAAAAGAATGGATTGAAGCATTACCATTAGGTAACGGTTCAATTGGTGCAATGGTTTTCGGTAAAACAAATACAGAAAAAATTTGTATGAATAGTGATACTTTGTGGAGTGGTTTTCCGAGAGAAACAGCAATAAAAGAAAATACTTATGAAAATTTTATTAAAGCACGTGATTTATCACTTCAGGGAAAATATGATGAAGCGCAAGAAATTATTGAAGCG
>JAFSBS010000037.1 GCA_017437165.1 Clostridia bacterium | reverse complement strand
TATAAGTCTTATCTCTGCTAACTCATCACTTGTAAAACCAAATATTGGAGAAAGCATAACCGAAACAAGCGGAACATCTAAAAGTGGGTTGTTAATTGCTTTTATAAGCGAAACAAGTAGTGATACTTCTCTTGAATTCACATTGATTTCATCGCCTTCAAAAACTGAAGGTATTTCAAGTTCGGAGAGTGCATCAGTATAGATAACACGGGCATCTTTCAAACTTCTTGCAATTATACAAAAATCATCGTATTTTGCGGGTCTCATTCCATTCTCGCCTTTAACTAAAGCTCCACTCTGAACAGTATTTTTAATATATTCAGCAATATATCGTGCTTCACGTTTCAAACTTTCTTCAGCACTGATTGAAGTCGAGTCTAAAATGTGGAGTTCAATGTTTTCACTTTTGGTTTCAGGATATTCTGCACCACAATATAAATATTCGTTTTCATCATATTTTATTTCACCCATTTTTTTAGACATAAGATGAGAGAATATGAAATTAACGCAACGTGTTACATCTTTTCGGCTTCTGAAATTTTTCTCAAGAATTATTTGTGTTGGTTTATCAAGTTTACCATCAAAAACAGGTAAATATTCTTTTAACTCCATAAACAAAGCGGGTGTTGCTCTGCGAAAACGATATATACTCTGCTTAACATCACCAACGCAATAAAAATTCTTTTTATCCCTTGAAATCATTTCAAAAAGAATATTCTGTGCTTCATTAGTGTCTTGATATTCATCAATAAGAATTTCTTTGTATTTTTCTGTTAATTCTTTTGCTAAATCAGTTTTTGTTATAGTTCCATCATCATTAAACTCAACCAACAAATCAATACATTTATGAAGGATATCATAAAAGTCGTAAGAATTAAGTTCTTGTTTTTTTGCTAACAATTTTTTTGAAAACATATTTACTGCTTCGCATAATTTTTTAACAACAGAATATAGAATTTCGCAATCACATTTATGCTCGGAAGATGTTGGTAACCCTTTTTCCAATAATCCGTTAAGTTCATCTCTACAATTACCCATAACAGTATTTAACGCTTTATAAAAAGGACTTGCATTTCTCGGTGAACTGTATTTTAAAATTGGGTTATCACGCATATATTCAACTAATTCATCCCAATTTCTTTCTTTGGAATTTTTGATTAAAACATCAAGAATTTCAATATTTTTTGTCGCAATACTTGTAAAATCATTTTCTTCATTGATATCTTCTTTAAGTAGTTTTAATTGTTTCTTTATAGACTGTTGCCAATAATCAAGCATCATATCAAAATACGAATACATTTGTTTTGCAAATATAGTTTCATTTATATCTAATTCCGGGTTAAAACTTTCTACAACCTCACTTAACCATTTTTCTGGTGACGGATATGCTTCTGAAAAAAAACAAAGTTTCAGGATAACATTTTCTAACTGCTCATCATTTCTTTCATTCGTAAAGAATGTCTTCAACAATGAAAATGCCTCATCTTCATTTTCGTAAAGTTCATCTAAAACATCTGCGACACATTCTTTTTTAAGAACCTCCAAATCAGATTTTTCTATAATCTGAAAATCAGAAGAAATTTTTGCTAAATTAAAATTTTCTCTCACAACTTTTGCACAAAATGAGTCCATTGTGCAAATATCGGCAGTTGGTAATAAGTTAATTCTTTTTTTCAAAAACAATTTTTTAGAAGGATTGTTTTTCATTTCGTCTTTCAATGCTTTAGCAATTCTTTCGCGCATTTCAGCAGCGGCAGCTTTTGTGAATGTAACAACCAGAATTTCGGTAGGCAGACAACCATTCTTTTCATCTGAAAGAATATTTTTTACGCGTTCAGTTAAAACTGCAGTTTTACCTGAACCTGCAGCAGCAGAAACCAAAACTTGTTCTCCACGCGCATCAATTGCAGCTTGTTGGTTTTTAGTCCATTCCTTTTTACTCATTATCATCACCTTCTAACTTTTTTAATGCAGATCCGTGTTTATCATTTGAAATTTTTTTGAAATCATCGCCATCTTCATACCCACAAACAGAACGATACTCACAATAAGAACACGGTAATTTTTTCGCTTCACCTGTTGGAAAAACACTAAATTTACCATTATGAAGAGTTTCGCCCATTCCAATAATTTTATCATCAACAATTTTAGAAAGTTTATCAAAATGCTTTAGTGTGTATAAATTGCCGGAAGTTGCACCTTTTTTTGTATAAGAAACAGGGAGATAATCAGAAAAAACATCTCCACCCATTGCATTGATAACAACCGGACTATCGAGTACCATTCCGGAAAGTTTACCGCTAATACGCTTTTGCGCCTGTATGTTTTTATTACTTGGATTACGTGAACTTAAATATTTATCCAGACCTATTCTTGATGGCAGATAAAGCACACCCGCAGGTACAGTTTCTTTGCCATAGTATTCCTCACCATTTTTAATAATCGCCATTAAATATAAAACCATCTGAAGATTTATACCATCAAACAAATTTGATAATTTAAAATCTTTTGAACCTGTTTTATAGTCAATAACTCTTATGTATTTGACACCGCCTTTTTCATACAAATCCACACGGTCAACTGAACCTTTAACGGAGATTTCTTTACCATCAGATAAAGGTAAACTGTACAGGGGTATATCATCGCCAATTGAAAGTTCAAAATCTACCGGTTTAAAATCAATTTGAGAAAACTCATTTTTTAATCTTTCAAAAATAAGCATTAAGATATCGATCATTCTGTTGTAGATATACATAAATCTTTTGGATTTATCCTGAAAACCACCCATTTTTTCATCAAGATATTTTTTCAGATAATCTGCAATAAAATCTCTTAAATCTTTTTCTGAAACATTTAAAAATGCACCATCTTTAAAATTTCTAAGAACCTCTTCTAAAACTCCGTGAATTATATTACCACTATCAGTAGGTTTTAATTCTGCTACCTTTAAATCTTCAAAACGAAATCCATAGCGACACAAGAAAGAAAACGAACACCTGTAAAAACTGTCTAATTTACTTGCAGAAACACTAATGTTTTCACCAAATAATTTTTTTGAATTTTCAAAATTTTTAAATTCGCCTTTTTTACAATTTTTAGCATAACTTATACTTTCCAACCTATCAGCATACTGTGGTTTATTTCTGAAATACTCATAAAGAGTCTGTCTCAAAGGTGTGTTCATATTATAAATTTTTGCAAGAGTGAAAAAAGCAGAAAATTCACTTTCAATTTTTTCAGAATCAGATATTTCATCAGATGAAATTATTTTTACTTGTGGTAAAATCTCCTTTATTTGCTCTATAATTTCTGATGGTCCATTTGTTGTTTCGTCATCAGAAATTTCACGATAGGACAAATATAATTCTTCGCTTGGAACTGTAAGCATACAGTAAGCAATAAATTTTTCTTCATCAATTGTTTCCTCTAACGGTGGTCGGATTTCTAATTCGAGAGATGTTAAAATTCTTCGGTCAGCATCTGACAAAAGTCCCCCTACTGTTGAAATGCGCGGAAACTCGTTTTTATTAACACCCATTAAAAATACAACTTTAACATTTTCAGTTCTTATTCTGTCAGCACTACCAATTTTAACTTCATCAAGACCTTGTGGGATTTCGCCTATATCTTTTGAGAAAACAAGAATTGAAAACAACTCAAACCAACGTTTCAATGTATAATATTTGTTTTTGGTGATTTCTGAAATTGTATCTAAAATTTCAATTAAAGCATCCCAAGAGTTTTCTTTCTGTAACGCTTCAACAGGTAAGCCTTCTTCATTCAATGTACAAATTAATTTATAGAGATTATCATCAACCTTGGTATCGATAAGAAATTTATAAACTAAATTTGAAACCTCTACACCTGATACACCCTCGCAATTTTTTTTCAATTTAACTAAAGGTGTAATAACTTTTTTTCTTATATTGTTAAGCCTTTCAATTTCTAATTTTGTGTTATCATCCACTTCTTTACCAAACCCATCAGGATGCATAGTAAAATCATTAAGCCATGCGTTACCGTTTATATTCCAGATTAAAACATACTTTTCAAGTTTTGCAACATCGCTGAAAGAAACCCCTGAGAGTCCCGTTTTTAAATAACGCATAACATTTTCTGTTTTAAATCCGGCGGAAATACATTCTAACGCAGAAGTTATATGAATAAAGAGTGTTTCAAACGAAAGAGGCCGACGACAATCTTCAAAAACAGGTACGCCATAACGTTTTAACACATCGCACATTACTCTTTTATATTTGTTATCGGAGCGCTCAACAATTGCAATATCTTTACAACGATACTTCCCACTTCTAACAAGTTTTTTTATTTCACTTGCTACTATATTACATTCGTCAGTAATATCTCTGCATTTAAAAATGGTTACACCATCGGTCTCATTTTTAAGTTCAACTATTTCATCACAATAAATATTTTCTTCAATATGCGAAATACTTTTTTTAGCATTATTTTTATTTTTCAGTACTTCAAATTTAATTTGAACACCACGTAATTTGGCTTCACGCTCAATTCTTTCTTCTACTTTTTTAATATAATTAAATGGCGAATCACCCTTTATATTATCATCAGTACAAAGTGTGATATATACATCTTTTGCCTGACTTAAAGCAATACCAACACAACTGATTTCCTGTGCTGAAAAAGTTTTAAACGAATCAAGAAAAACAGTTTTATTTTTAAAAAAGCCAGTTTCTTCCGCAAATTCATTAAAATATTTTAAACATTCAGTATCATCAAAATAACTTTGACGTAAAAGTGCATTATATGCCTCATTTATCAGATTGATTTCAGAAAGTTTATCTTTTAAAAGGCATGGTTTCATATTGTTTACAATCGCTTCAATTTCAGCACCATCTATTGCGCAAGATTCAAACTCTTTGCTTAAATCAATAAAAGACTGAAGTCCTGACACGTTGTGACGAACTTTTGAAAAGACTTTTAAATTATCCTGAACTGATGACAAAGCTTCACTCATATAAGCCATTCTTACACCATCATCAGCAAACATTTTACCTTGTAAAATTCTGCTGTCAAGATTATAAGTTGCAAGCCTTGGAAAACTAAAAACATCAATTTTTTTCATATTTTTAGCCCCAAGTAATGAAAGCATTGACCTTTCATTTTCAAATGAAAATTGGTCAGGTACTAAGAGAAGCGGTTTACTTTCACCAACTTCTAAAATCTCTTTGATTTTTTCTCTTACCCAGGCAGTTTTACCACTACCCGCTCTACCTTTAATTAAATAAAGCATATGACACCCCTTTAAAATTCTTTTA
>JAFSBS010000325.1 GCA_017437165.1 Clostridia bacterium | reverse complement strand
GCAAGTTCAGTTGCTTCTTTCATATTTTCGTAAGAAATAGGCTGACCACCAATAAGATTTGTACCTGCTTCAAGTCTTAAAAATGCAATATTATCTGCACCCTCACGTTCAATACAAGCCTTAACTTTGTCTAAATCAATATTCCCTTTGAATGGTAAGTCGCTTTTTACAACTAAACCTTCATCTTTAACAAGTTCTTCAACTCTACCGCCAAGTCTTGTAACGTGAGCTTTTGAAGTTGTAAAGTGATAGTTCATAATTACACAGCTGTCCGGTTTAACAAAATGTTGTGCAATAATATGTTCACAAGCACGACCTTGGTGAGTAGGGAGAAGATGATTTATACCAAAAATTTCGGTTAATTTCTTTTCCATTCTGTAGAATGTCTCACTACCTGCGTAGGCATCGTCTGCACGAAGCATTGCCGCTTGTTGATTATCACTCATTGCATTAACGCCTGAGTCTGTGAGCATATCCATAAAAATGTCGCCATTATGAAGCATAAATGTATTAAATCCTGCTTCTTGCATCTTTTTTAAACGCTCTTTTGCAGGTAAAAGGTTAAGTTTTTGTACAATTTTAACTTTGTGCATTTCTACGGGGACTTCCGGTCTTGCATAAAATTTGATTTCTGACATATTTAAAAATCCTTTCAACTATATTGATTTTCTACGCAACATAGTATATAATACAACTCGCAATAAGTAAAATAAATTGTTTTAATAATTACAATCGAAAATATCGATTGAGCGAAAGTGGTGTTTTCTTTGGAAATTCGTAATTTAATTACATTCGTTCAGGTTGCAGAATTAAATAATTTTACAAAAGCTGCAGAAATTCTCGGGTATTCTCAATCAACAGTTTCATTTCAGATAAAACAGCTTGAAACTGAACTTAATTGTCTTCTTTTTGAACGTATAAATCATACTATTACTCTTACAGAAAGAGGTAAAGAATTACTTTCTTATGCTCATAATGTTTGTAGATTAACTGATGAATTTAAACAAAATTTTGAAGAAGACAAAAAGTTAAAAGGTGTTGTTCATATTGTTGCCCCCGATTCTGTTTGTGAAGATATGCTTATGACAAATTATAATGATTTTCACAGCAAATATCCTGATATTTCAATTAAATTTACTGCGGCTGATACCGGTGATATGTTCAATATGCTTGACAGAAACGAAGCAGATTTAATGGTTACGTTAGATAGTCACGTTTACAAAAGTGATTACATAATTGCTAAAGAGGAACATATCCCAATGCATTTTGTTACAAGTAAAAATTCACCGTTAGCAAAGAAAAAGAAACTTTCAATTAAAGATTTGATGGAGTATCAATTTATTTTAACAGAAAAAGAAATGGGTTACAGACGAATTTTAGATAAAACTCTCGCTAAAATATCAATCGAAATTCACCCCGTTTTAGAAGTTGGTCGTACCGATATAATTACAGAATTGCTTTGCTTTAATGACGATAAAATATCATATTTACCAGATTTTGTAACTGAAGAAAAAATTAAAAGTGGTGAACTTGTATTCCTTGATGTTATTGATGTTGAAACTGATATTTGGAAACAACTTATTTATCATAAAAACAAATGGGTTTCAAACAGTCTGAACGCTTTAATTGAGTATATTAAAAAAGCAGAATTTAACAGGTGATATAAATGCAAAAGAATTTTAAATATGAAATCATTGGTAACAATAAAGATGCTTCTATAAATATCAATAAACGTGAATCAGGTGAATTTATATTTTTAGATTTGAACATAAAATTTAATAATGTAATTCCTGAAAAAACTGTTTTAAAATGTTATATTCCAGCAACAAATTCACTTGCTGTATGGAGCAGTTTTGACAGAGTTCATACATTGAGACCTGATTGGGGAATGAATGAAATAAATTCGCGTTTAGCGTCCGGTATGCCAATTCAACAACTTTTAGCCTTTAATGGTAATAATCGAATGTGCGTCTCGGTTTCTGATGTTGATACCCCAATTAAAATCAGAATGGGTTACAATGAAGAAAATGCTGAAGTTATCTGTGAAGTTGAATTTTTTAGTTTACAAACAAGCAAAAAGAGTGAGTATAATGCCATTGTAAGATTTGATTTCAGAGATATTAAATACTATGATAGTAT
>JAFSBS010000324.1 GCA_017437165.1 Clostridia bacterium | reverse complement strand
TTCGTCTTGTGCACGAGCGCCGTCTTTCATATAACCACGCCAGATACCACGAGAACCGTTAGAAACAGTAACTGTAACATTAAGAGAACCGTTTGAAGCATAAGTTACTTCGCCGAGTGAAAGTTCAGGAGTACGAATAGCTTGTTCTGAACCCCAGTCATCTACGAATGATGCAACAATCGGAAGAGCATTTGGAAGAAGACCAAGTCTTCTGTTGTAAAGGCTCTTAAGAAGGTTAGCAACGATTGTCTTGAGGTTAGCCTGTGTAACAGCTGCATTAAGTGAAGATGTTACAGGGAAGAGGTTGAAACCTAAGAGAACGTTGATAAGTGGGTTAATAAGGTTACCAAGAAGTTGGTTAACAATATTTGTTGTACCAAGAATGTTGTCACCTCTGTTGTTTCTGCCGAAAGTATTAAGGAGAACTTCGAGGTCAAGGTCATCGATAACATCGATAAGTCTGTTTAATAACATTTCCACGTCGAGAGCATGTGCATCTGAAGATACATTGCAAAGAAGACCGAGCGGAAGAAGTTTATTAAGGATTGTTGAAAGGTTGTCGAGTGCGTTGCCAGCGTAATTATTTGAAATTGAAGCTGAGTCATTTGTGTAATCGTAATCGCCAACGCATCTGATTGCGTTAAGAGTTGTTGGGCCACAACCAGCGAGAACACTTTCTGCGCCTGTACCAACGTAGTTGATAGCATAGTCAACGATTTCTTCAAGAACACCTTTCCATGCAGGATCGCCTGCTGCAACTGCAAATTCTTTAACTTTTGCAAGGTTTGCAGCGTTAAGGTTAATATTGCAGATGTTGTCAAGGTATGTAGCACCTAAATCAAGACCCATATTAAGAATGAGTTCAAACCATTGTGCAGATGTCTTTGTTTTGAATGTTCTGCCTGAAGCAAGAGTTGGGTCAACAAAGATTTCAGCATCATAGTTGATTTGAGGTGTAAGGTCTGATAAGAATTCTCTTACGAGAAGAGCAGCAACTTGTTCAATCTGAAGACCTGCTGTGAACATATCGAGGTCATAAACGAGTTGTGGTAATGCATCACCTAAGAATGGGAGAAGCATATAAGCAATAAGACCTTCTCTGCCGGCCGCATCGTTACCGAATGAGTCAACTTTTGCAATAAATGCAGAGTTTGCTTTTAATGTGTTAAGGTCAACATAAAGTGGGTTTCTGCCAAAGAATTCAAATGTAAAGTTCTTAAGAAGGAACTTTGCAGTTTTCATTAAGTTTTCATTGAACTGGTCATTACCACCGTCTGCCCAGAGTTCGTCAATGCTTGAAATACCAAGTGCTGCAGGGTTAATTGCAGTTTCAAGAACAACGTGGATAATGTGGTTAAGACAACCAATGATTGAGCCATACTGTGGAACTAATTGGTCAAAGTTGAATGTATCATCTGTGAGTTTGTAGTCCCAGTTAAAGATGTAATAAAGGTCATTTACATCGTATGCTTCTGCTCTCTGATAACGGTGTTGTAAAGCTGTTATAACAACCTGGTTACCTTCGTCGTCAGTTTCATACTGAAGGTTACCGTTAGCGTCAAGAACAGGTCTTGTAACGTAATCTCTGAAGTACCATGTGTCTGTGTCGTCAACTTTCCACATCTGTGCATTGCAGAAATAGTTTTTAACATCAGAAGCATCTACATTTTCGTCTTCAACATCAATGTAGTCAGGGTCAGCTTTAGCAGCATTGATTTCTGCTAAATCTTTTTCATCGTTTTTGTCAAGTTCTACGAAATCAACATCCATTGCTTCCATAAAGATTTTCTTGAGGTCGTGGTTGAGAGCAACTGTACCGAAATCTTCGTAAGCAATCTGGAGACATTGGTCGAGAATTGAGAAAACTGAATTGTTTGTGAGTGTTAAATCTTTACCTGCAATTTTATCTGCAGTAAGAATGTATGAATCTTCATCCCATACTTTTTTAGTTACAGGAACCTGATTACCATCTTCGTCAGTTGTAAATTCACCTGTAGGAACGTATTCATAGTTCTGTGGTTTTGTAAGGAATGTATTAACTGCTGTGTTAATGATTTCATCAAGTGAATCTGCTTCAGCAGGAAGTGCCTTACCAGCAGCTTCGAGATCTTCAACTGAAGGGTAGCTCTTGTCATATTCCGGATAGTTAGCATTGTAAGAACCGTGAATGAGCAAATCATATACTGTTTTTACAAGGAAAGCAGGGATATCTTCAAGAAGAGTACCAACTTCACCTAAATCAAGACCGATAAGGTCGATAAGCCAACCGAGGTCAATACCATTGTCAGTACCGATACCGTAAGCAGCCTTTGAAAGAACGTCTGCGTTGTCATTCAAGAATTTAAGCACTGCGTAAAGAACGTTAGTGTCGTCTGAGTTTGCACCTGAATAACCACGTCTTGGGCTTTTAATAGCATCCAATTTAAGGTTTGCAATGTCACCACCAGCGATACCTTTGATACCATTGAAGCTCCAGAGTGTGTCAAGTGCTTTGTCAACGCTTCTTAAGTCAAGTTTAATAACAACATAATTTTCATAAAAGTCCATATCAGCGAGTAATTCGTCAAGGACATCAAGAACGAGGTTAGCAACCTGGTCAGGATTAGGAGCAGGATTGTCAACTGAGTCATAAGCCATCGTAGATTTTTGATAGCCTGCATTACCGATAACAGAAACTGTACCGAGTAACATAAGTATCGCTAAAAAGATACTTAATAATTTTTTAGATTGTTTCATAAATTTTTCCTCCATCATATTTTTAGTACGCCAATACAAAAATACGCGTGCGTTTTAGCTATTAGCAATTGGCTATTAGCTGTTAGCACCTATAGTTTTTGGGTGGGATTTTAGCTTTTAGCTATTAGTCATTAGTTGTTAGCTTTTTTTGATTGTGGAAATCAGTTTGTTTAACATTTTACCAATTTCCTCTAAAAGCACATTGATTTCTTGTAATTGATTCTCTTTTAAATACCCTAACATTTCTGCTATTTCAAGTTGTGTTTCCAACTCTGATTTGGAACCTCTTGCAATATACAAAAACTGCAAAAATTCTCTATCTGAATTCCTTGAATAGCCTTCAGCAATGTTACTTGGTATAGAAACAACTGCTCTTCTTATCTGGTCTGAAAGTGCGAATTTCTCTTGATTTGGCAAGAAATCTAAAACAGAATAAACTTCTTTAACAAGTTGCATAGATTTTTTCCAGACATTCAAATCTCTGAATGAACTCGTAAAAAACACCTCGCACAACACTAATAACCAATGACTAATAGCTAATTGCTAATTGTCGCCGCGATTCCTCTTTTTAAAAGCGGAACCTAACAAACAAGTGAATGCAAACAAACACTTTGCCTCTGACTGAACCTGACCAATTCAGCGCAGAAAGAAAATGAAAATTTGCTAACCACATTGTCAGGCAAAAGGGATTTCGCAGCCGGCATATATATAATAGTATATAAAACCATTACAAATAAGCAGAATTGCCCCATTACCCCAACCTTATGGTTAACTTCATTTTACACTATATAGCAATAATTGTCAATAAATTTAGCGTGTTAAAGTTGCATAAAATAGGATGAAAATTTTTAGTGTAGTTGCTATATTTATTTGCTTTAAGATCTTAGTTATCAGCTTATAAAGTTTAGCAGAATGAACGAGCGAGGGTGAGTGAACAAATATAAATTTTCGCGTAAGCGAAAATTTTTTGCGGTTTTTCCCGAATATTTGTTCTTTTTTGAATTGGTAATTTGTCACCTACATAGTTGCACTCCCGTTACATTTAACAAAAAAGCGAAGCATATCATAGGCAAAATAACAAAAAGACTTATTGTAAAAAATGTGAAAAATCAACTCGCTATATACTATATATTCACCATTTTCCACCATTTTTCGCTATTTTTTCAATATCCATGACGAATTACTCGCTGAGATGGACTTCAATGAAAACTATGTTGTTGTTACTATTAATTTAACAAGCGTTGACAACGCACTTGACACACTCTGGAGCTTCAATGGTATCAAAGGTATCGCTGGTGGTGACATTGTGAGGGTGAAATTAAAATATACAGTTTCTGTTATCGGTAATGCAGGCTATCAAAAATCTACGATGGCTTATGACTCAGTTGACAAT
>JAFSBS010000323.1 GCA_017437165.1 Clostridia bacterium | reverse complement strand
TGCATACCAAGGCAAATACCGAGTAATTTTTTGCCCTTTTTTGCTTCATTTATCACTACAGCAAATAAGCCTGATTGTACTAATTTTTCTTTAGCATCTGAAAAAGCACCTACACCAGGAAGAATAATTGCATCTGAATCTAAAATCTTTTGTTTATCACTTGTAACAATTGTATCTGCACCAATACTTTTAAGCGATGAACTTAAAGAAAAAAGATTTCCTACGCCGTAATCAACAATACTAATCATTATAAAACACCCTTTGTTGATGGTAATTGGTCTTTAAAGTTTTCATCGAGTGCAACTGCAACTCTTAAACTTCTTGCAAAAGATTTGAAAATACCCTCTGCAATATGGTGAGAATTTTCACCAGCCATCTTTTTTATATGTAAAGTTATTTCTGAATTTCTTGTGAGTGCCATAAAGAATTCTTCTACAAGTTCTGAATCAAAATCACCGATTTTCTGTGCTGGAAATAATACATCAAAACCTAAATAACTTCTTCCTGAAATATCAATAGCCGTAAGTATCAAAGACTCATCCATTGGTAAAATTGTATCTGCATAGCGGTTTATACCTTTTTTATCGCCCAATGCTTCTAAAATAGCTTTACCTAATACTATGCCAATATCTTCAACTGTGTGGTGATAATCTACATTTATATCACCTTTACAAGTAACATCTAAATCAATTTTAGAGTGTTTACTGAAAAGTGTAAGCATATGATCAAAAAAGCCACAGCCAGTATCTATTTTGCACATCCCTTTACCATCGAGATTAAGAGATAGTTCAATTTTCGTTTCTTCAGTATTTCTTTTTATTGTTGAAGTTCTCATTTAATTTTCTCCTTTTATAAGAGTTATTGTTCTAATAAGTTTTTGCATTTGTTCTTTTGTACCAATTGTAATTCTGTTGAAATCTTTGATTTTTTCATCTGTAAAGTGGCGGACTAAAATACCTTTTGATTTTAACTGTTTGTAAAGTTCCTCGCCGCTTATAAAATCTGCTTTTGCAAAAATAAAGTTTGCTTTCGAAGGTAATATATAAAAGCCAAGTTTTTCTAATTCTTTAACAGTATATTCTCTTGCTTCAATAATTTTCTTTGCATTCTCTTTATAGTAATTATCACTTTCCAAAGCGGCAACCCCTGCTAAAAGAGTTAAACGATTTATACTGTATGGGTTAGTTGAAAACTTAATTTTTTCAAGGTCTTTTATAATTTCTTCATCACCAATAGCAAAACCAAGTCTTGCACCTGCTAAACTTCTTGATTTTGAATAAGTCATTACTACAAGAAGATTGTTATATTTCTTTGTAAGATTATAAGCAGACTCTGCTCCAAAATCAACGTATGCTTCATCAATTAAAACAATGTTATCAGGATTTGTTTTAACTATTTTCTCAATCTCGCTTAATGTTAATGCAATTCCTGTCGGTGCATTAGGGTTAGCAATTACAATAAATTTGTTCTGATTGCAATAATCGTTTATATTTATTGAAAAATCTTCTTTTAATGCTACTCTTTTATATTTAACACCATATAAATCGGCGTAAACCTTATAAAAGCCATAAGAAATTTCCGGGAACAAAGCCTCAACCTCGTCACCACAAAAAGCCATAAAACTGAAGTTTAAAATATCGTCCGACCCATTTGAAACATAGATATTTTTACTCTCAACACCATAAATTTCTGCCAATTTATTTTTTAAGAGTTTACATTCAGGGTCAGAATATAAATTAAGTTTACTGACTTCTTCACTATTCACTGCATCTAAAACAGATTGTGATGGCGGATATGGTGATTCATTTGTATTTAATTTAATATACTGTTGGTCTTGTGGTTGTTCACCTGGTGTGTATTCCTTTAAAGACCAATATTTTTTATTTAAAAATCTGCTCATTCTTTTTCAAACCTTATAGTTGTACTTTTTGCGTGTGCGCCTAAACCTTCACTCTGGGCAAAATAGGCAACATCATCTTTTACTTTTTCAAGTGCTTCTTTAGTGTAATATGTATATTGTGTTTTCTTAACAAAATCATCAACAGATAAAGGACTGGAGAATTTTGCAGTACCACTTGTCGGTAATGTGTGGTTAGGACCTGCATAGTAGTCACCTAATGCCTCAGGGCAGTTTTTACCCATAAATATTGAACCTGCATTATCTATTAAATCAAGATAATCAAAAGGATTATCAACGCAGATTTCGAGGTGTTCAGGTGCAATTTCATTCGCGATTTTAACTGCTTCTTCTATTGAAGATGAAACAATGATTTTACCATTGTTATCAATTGAAGTTCTTGCAATTTCTGCTCTTGGTAATAGTGGAAT
>JAFSBS010000036.1 GCA_017437165.1 Clostridia bacterium | reverse complement strand
ATAAATATTGACTTATTTTTGTAAAATGTTATTATTTAATTGTACTATTTTTGGAAAGGTTGTTTTTTATGATAAACGTAACCGTATGGAATGAATTTCGTCACGAAAGAGAAGACGAAGAAGTAAAGGCAGTTTACCCCCAGGGTATTCACAACTGCATTAAAGATTTTTTAAGTAAGGATGAAGAATTAAACATCCGTACCGCAACCTTAGATGAAGAAAACTGCGGACTTTCTGATGATGTTTTAAACTCAACAGATGTACTCATCTGGTGGGGACATTGTCACCACGACAAAGTGCCGGATGAATTAGTTGAAAAAATTTATAACCGTGTTATGTGTGGTATGGGATTTATTGCACTCCACTCTGCACATTTTTCAAAACCGTTCAAACGCCTTATGGGTTCAACTTGTTCACTAAAATGGCGTGATGGCGACAGAGAAAGACTCTGGTGTGTGCTTCCTTCACACGAAATTGCAAAAGGTGTTCCTGAGCAAATTGTTATCCCTGTTGAAGAAATGTATGGCGAACGTTTTGATGTACCAACACCTGACGAGCTTATTTTCATTGGCTGGTTTTCCGGCGGTGAAGTATTCCGTTCAGGTTGTGCGTGGAACAAAGGTCTTGGCAGAGTATTCTACTTCCAGCCGGGTCACGAAAGCAACCCTACATATCACATTCCTGAAGTACAGAAAATTCTCACAAATGCAGTACATTGGGCAAACCCTAACTTTATTGCAGATGAAATAGAATGCCCTTGGGTACCTTCTCAGGAGGAAGAACTTTTAGGGTGAAAGGAAACGCTTCGCTCAAGATAAGAGATAATAGTGAATAGAGAATAGTTTCGGGACCTGCGGTCGGCAATTATAAAGTTATACTACATTCTTTCATTTCTGGTTATGTGAAAGAATGTAGTTTTTTTAGATAAGACAGGAGACGGTTACGGATTAATAGTTAAGTTTCCGATATATCGGAAATAAATATCTATTTGCTGTTTGATATTATCAAATGGTAATTTCAACAAAATTATTTTGAAAAGCAGAAATTATATGTTCATCTATACAAAGATGCAAACTATTGCAAAATTTTTATGTAACTTTTGGCGATTTTTGTCATATATATATGGACCCTAAAAAATGTTAAGGAGGTTAAAACGAACAATGCAGAGTTGAAAATTAAGGGGTTCAACAATGCAAAGTTTAAATTTAAGGGTTTATTATTAAAGACAAGGAGAAATTAAACAAATGAAAAAATCGACAAAAATATTGTCATTGATATTATCTGTCTTGACACTTTTAAGTGTATTTTCAGTAGCAACACCTGTTTTTGCTGCAGAAGTTACAAGTGAAAGTGCAGAAAATATTGATGCTGTGACTGCTTCTGAAAACATTGAAGCAGAAGAACAAACAGAAGCCGAAATTGTTTCTGAAATCGAGGATATGAGAACAGAGCATACAAAATATTTCAGAATGTCAGACGGCTCATATATGGCGGCTCAGTATGCCCAACCTGTTCATTACGAAGAAAATGGTGAATGGAAAGAATACGATTATTCCATTACTAAAAATGAAAACACAAGCGAAAATGAATTTGTTATTGAAAATTCTGACAATGAAATGTCATTCCCCGAAGAATTTTCAGGAGATGATGCTCAAATTGAAGTTTCAGCAAGAGAATATGATATAAAATTCTCACCTGTAATTGATAAGAATATTTTTAGTAATTCTGAAAAAACAAAAGGCAAAGTAAAAAATCATAAGCATTTAAAATCGAATGAAATTATCGAAAATTTCACAGAAGACGCACCAATAGAAGAAAGTGCTGACAAAAATTCTGAAAAGTTAAAAATCGACAACCAAAAGAGTGCTATTGCTTACGAAGAAGTTTATGACAATGTTGACTTGGAATACGAAATTTCTTCTAACCAGATTAAAGAAAGCATCGTTTTAAACAGTAAGCAAGATAAAAATAAATTTGAATTTACTGTTGATACAGACGGACTTTTCCCTAAAAAAGAAACTGACGGTTCAATTACTCTTTATGAAGATAAAGAGTGCACAAAGCCTGTTTCTTCAATTATGAAACCATATATGTACGATGCCGAAGGCGCATATTCTTATGATGTTAATATGGATATCAAAGAGAAAAAAGGTACATATATTTTAACTGTAAAAGCAGATAACAACTGGTTAAACGACAAATCAAGAAAATACCCTGTTGTAATCGACCCGACAATTGTGCTTGATGTTGGTCGTGCTAAAACTTATGACTGCTATGTAGATAACAGTCAGGCAAGCACATCTTTCCCTTACGACTACTACATTTATGCTGGTAATAGTAGCTTAGGTAAAACAAGAACGTTTATAAAATTTGATTTACCTGCTCTTCCGGATAACTGCAGTGTCATTACAAATGCAAGTATATATTTCTGGCAAAAAAGTGTTGATATAGGTGATGGTTCTGCGGGTTATCTTAACATATATAATTTAACATCAGACTGGAAAAATGACAGAAGTGTTACCTGGAATGCTCAACCAACTTATGATAGTAAAGTTCTTGATTACTGTCAATTCCAAAGTGGTTCAGATAAAGTATATAAATTTGATATAACCAAAACTGTAAAATCGTGGTACGAAGGTTCTACAAACTATGGTTTAATGCTAAAATCAGCAGACGAATCTAAAACAAAAAGAGCACAATTTTTTTCTGCAGAAAACACTGGAACAGATACCTATCCACGAATTATTGTTGAATATAGAAACAACAAAGGCTTGGAAAGTCATTGGAGCTATTCAAGCTATTCAAATGACACCGCGGGTGCGGCATATATTAACGACTACACAGGTAATCTTGTTTACGAGTTGCCAATTCTCTCAAGTGTTAGTGAAATAGCACCATTGACCCTTACTGCATATTTCAACAACTATTGCGCAAATGTAAAATATTGTGCAGGTAAAGACAGTTCCTCTAAAACTACACCAGGTAGAGGTTTCAGACTTAATATTCAACAAACAGTTAAACCATCTTCCCAATATGGTTTAACTGGCGATGAAGCAACACACTGGCCTTATGTTTACACCGATGCTGATGGTACTGAACACTACATTCAGAAAGTAACTGAAGATGGTAAAACAGTATATAAAGATGAAGATGGTCTTGGCTTAACCTTGATTGTGGGTAGCAACACTTCATATAAATACAGACTTAATGATAAAAGTGATAATCTTTGGTACTTTAATGACCAGGGTAACTTGTATTGTCAAAAAGATAGTAATGGTAATCAGATAGGTATTTATTTTAAAGCCGCTACTTCCAATTATTCTGCAAATCAGATGATTGACTATATTGTTGATGGTGCAGGTCATAAATTTACGTTTAAATATTACAATGATTCTACAGGCGTGTCTAACGGATATATAGATACTATTACAGATAGTGCCGGCAGAGTTGTTAAATTTACAACTACCTCAGGTCTTTTAAGACAAATTACATATCCTGATGGTACTTTTACAGAAATAAAATATGAAGGTGACGAATCAGAGGGCTTAATAAACTATGTTCAGGGTTTTAATGGCTATGCTCTTAATTTTGATTACACATCAAAAGCAACTGGTAGGCAAGTTAAAACTGTTAAAGAATATGGCAGAAATTCTGATAATGCAAATGTAGCAGGTCAGGTTGTAACCTTTGACAGAACTGCTTACAATAAAACAATTGTAAGAACTGCAGGTGTTGACGGTTATCACAACACAGAAGATAGCACAAAAGGCTCTGACGATATTGTTACAACTCTTCAATTTGATAATGCTGGTAAAACCATTTCACAGCAAGTGAGCTATGGCTCAGGGGCAGAAATTGGTGCTGGTAATGCAAGTTACACATCAGGTGCTTCAACACTTGGTTCTGCTAATAAAGTGAGTTCAAGTTCCTCTTTAGGTAAAAACACTGTTAATCTTTTAGCTAATGGTAATGCAGAAACTACTTCGAGTTGGACTCAGATAACTAATAGCACCGTTACATCTTCAACTGGAAATGCAGATATTTCTTACATCGGAAACAAGTCTTTGAAAATTGAAAACACAAAATTTACAGGCAATGGTGTAAGCTATTATCGTCAGAACATCAGTAGCCCGACTGTTGGCAAAACTTATACATTATCTGCTTATGTAAGAGCTGATGCCTTAACAGAAACGTATAACACCACAAACAAGGGTGCTTATATACAGCTTGCCGCTTATAACAGTGCAAACACTGCTCTTAAAACAGTTTATTCTGAAAAAATCACAGCCAAAACAGATACTGCTGTTAACAATGGCTGGAGAAGAATAACTGTAAGCATTGAAATACCTGCAAATACCACTACATTAAGCTCATATTTGTGCTTAAGAGATATGACAGGTACTGTATATTTTGACTGCATTCAGCTTGAATTAGGTAGTGCTGCTAACAGTTACAATATGCTCGAAAATAGTAGTTTTGAAAAATACTCATCAAACAAACCAAGTTCGTGGTCAAATTCTGGTGATTTTACAATTGCAACAAACAGTAGTGGTGATGTTTTAGATGGTAGCTCAACAAGTGCCCACAAAGATGGTGCACGTTGCTTGAGAATTGATGGTGACGCACTTAAAGCTAAAGGGATGAGTCAACTTGTTGCTGTTAAAGGTAAAGCAACCGACACATATATTGTCAGCGGTTGGGGTGCTGCTTATGCAGTAAATAACACCTGGCATAGCAACGCAAGATTTGAAATTTTTCCAAGAGTATATTATACAAAAACTGATTCATCTGGTACTGAAACGCAGGTTTATCAGGATAAAGACCCGGCGGTATTTAACACAACTATTTCAGGGTGGCAATATTCCGTGGCAACTTTTGCACTTAAATACACAAAACCGGAAAGTGGCTGCACTTATACCCCTACCCACATTCTTATTATGCCAAGATATTGCTATCAGGAAAACTATGCATATTTTGACCATATTCAGTTAATTAAGGATGAAGGGCAAACACATACATATACTTACGATAAAGATGGCAACCCTGTGTTAACTGCTGCTAATTCTGAACAACAGGTTAATACAAAATACGATGAGAAAAATGATTTGACAGAATATACCGATACAGCAGGTTATAAAACAACCGCAACTTATGACGATAATCATAATTTGTTAACTGCAACCTCACCTAAAGGTATTGTTACAAAAAATAGTTATGCCACTAACGGTAATTTATTAACTACAGAAGTTCAGAACAGTAGTAATACAAAAGCAATTAAAAACACAAGTAGTTACAATACAGCAAAAACAGAAAACGGTTTTACACTTAAAGCTGGTGCAAATGTTGTTGAAACTAAAGACGAAAATGGTACTTCAACAAAATACACTTATGACCATAAAACAGGTATTTTGTTATCTGCTTCAACTACAATTGAAAATAATAAGGATGTTACTACAACCTATGGTTACAACAATTCAATTAAGAGCAGATTAACAAATGTAACCCATGAAGGCACAAAAGTTGATTATACTTATGTAACCCAAGGCGGTGTGTTGAGTGACAGAATTTCAAGTATTCTTTACTCTGGCACAGCAAGTGGCTCGCCAAGTGAAAGCTATAGTTTTGAGTATGACAGTTATGGTAATGTTACAAAAACAAAAGTTGGTAATCAGGCACTTTCTACTAACACTTATGCCGCAAAAAATGGTGCTTTACTTACAACTACCTATGGTAATAATGACAAAAAAACAAACACTTATAACAATTTAGGTCTTGTTTCAAAAATAACAACTGTAAATGACGGAACAAGTAAAACAAGCTATAGTTGGGGCTACAATGCTGCTGGTGGTATAGTTTATCACAGAGATGCTGAAAACAACCTTAAGTATTTATATGACTACGACTCATTAGGTCGTTTAATTCGTCAGGAAATTCAGACCAATGACACATTCAGTCACGTTGGTTCAACAGAAGTAACCTATGATATAAGAAACAATGTAACAAAGGTTGCTTCAGAATTTGATGGTTACACAGCAGTTGACGAGTATTTGTACTCAAAAAATTCAGGTGCAGCAGATGCAGGAAATTCTGCAAAAGACAACTTGATTTCTCGTTACAGGATTGCGCAAACAAACAAAAGAGTTGTCGATTACTCTTACGACGACCTTAACAGGTTAACTCAAAAGAAACTCACAACTGACACACCTATTTACACTAATTATACTTATAAGGCTTCTAACCTTGGTGGCAAATACACAACAACACAAATCGAGACAGAAAAACTTGACAAGACAACTTATAAGTATTATTATGACAGTGTAGGTAACATTACTGGAATAGACAAAAATTCTGGTGCTTATCGTTCTTATACTTATGATAATAAAAGCCAACTTTTAAGTGAAACAATTACTACTAAAGATACTAACAATAATACTATAACAACTACAACAAATTTCACTTATGATGCTATTGGTAATATATCAAAGAAAGTTGAGAACGATGGTACTACTACCACGACTATCAACTACCGATATGATAAAAATGGTAAAACAGGTTGGAACAATCTTTTAACTGGTGTTGATTTTAGTGGCAATGGTTCTTATGAAACTGCTGAAACTATCAGTTATGACAACATTGGTAACCCTACCACATATCTCGGTGCAAGTCTTAGTTGGTACGGAAGACAGTTAAAGAGCTACACAAAAGGGTCAACAAGTGTTAGTTATACTTATGATTCTGATGGCATTCGTGGTACTAAAATATATAACGGAACTAAATCAACTTACCATTATGTAAGTGGTAAACTTCGTTACGAAACTCGTGGAAATCTTAAATTCTGTTATTTCTACGACGCAAGCGGTAACCTTTCAGCTATTCGTTATTATCCTGCTAATTCAACAGACGGATATATGTATTACCCACTCACCAACTCACGTGGTGATGTTGTTAGTATTTACAACAGTTCAGGTACACCTGTTGTAACCTATGAATATGATGCCTGGGGAAACTGCACTATTGTGAGTGACACATCAGGTAGAAATATCGGTGAACTTAACCCGATTCGTTATCGTGGGTATTATTATGATAGTGAAACTGGGCTTTATTATTTGCAGAGTAGGTATTATGACCCTGAAATTGGTAGGTTTTTGAATAGTGATAGTATTTCTGACCAAAGCGCAGGTATTCTCGGATACAATTCATACATATATGCATCTAATAACCCAATAAACTTTTCAGACCCTACAGGACATAGTATTATAGGTGCAATTGTTCTTGGTGCTGTGTTTGGTGCT
>JAFSBS010000322.1 GCA_017437165.1 Clostridia bacterium | reverse complement strand
GAGCTTTTTTATATGTATAATATGCCTTGCATTTGCGGATGTAGCTCATCTGGTAGAGCGCCACCTTGCCAAGGTGGAGGTAGCGAGTTCGAGCCTCGTCATCCGCTCCATTTTGCGCTGGTAGCTCAGTTGGATAGAGTGACTGGCTACGAACCAGTAGGTCAGGGGTTCGAGTCCCTTCCAGCGCGCCAAAAAACTCATTCTTCGGAATGAGTTTTTTCATTTATGTCCGTCAGGACATAACTTCATTTTGCTTTTAATAGCAAACTTCATTTAGATTTTATCGAACATCATAAGACATAAATGAATGAAGTTGTCTTGCGGCAAATGAAGTGTTACACAATGAAGTACTTCGTAATGAAGTTGCTTCGCAAATGAAAAGGAGCTTTTATGGAATACGCATTATCAGTCACAATGGCAATATTCGCTTTAATTGGTGCATTGGACAGAATAACAGGCAATCATTTAAAATTAGGCGATGAGTTTGAAAAGGCATACATACAATAGCACCGCTCACAATGTCAATGCTTGGTATGATTACAATAGCACCGACTCTCTCGGATTTATTATTGCCTTTGATAACACCTGTTGCAAATCTTTTGAAATTTGACCCGTCTGCAATAGCGGGTATTATATTTGCAAACGATATGGGTGGCGCAGCACTTGCGGACTCTGTTTGTAACGATGCTCTTTTGGGTTCATTCCATGGTCTTGTTGTAGCGTCAATGTTAGGTGCGACAATTTCATTTACAATTCCTGTTTCTATAAGCTCAATAAATAAAGAATTTCACAAAGATGTATTTTTAGGACTTCTCTGTGGTATAAGCACAATTCCGCTCGGTTGTTTTGTATCAGGTCTTTTTATGGAAATAAATATTTTGACACTCGTTTTAAATTTAGTGCCAAGTATTTTCTTTTCAGTAATTATTGTTATTGGTCTTTTAAAAGTGCCGGGTGTTTGCATTAAAATCTTCGGTATTTTGGGCAAAGCAATTCTTGTTTTAGTTACAGGTGGACTTGCTATTGGTATTTTGCAGTACTTAACAAATTGGACTATTTTAGAAAATACTACGCCTATTAACGAAGGGTTTAAAATAATTTTCCATATTGGTGTTGTGCTTTCCGGCACATTTCCTCTCATAGCAATAATTTCAAAACTTTTAAATAAGCCATTTAAAAAGTTAGGCGAAAAAACAGGGCTTGATGAAACTTCTGTTTTAGGTTTTGTAGCAACTCTTGCAAACAGTATCGCTACCATTGAAAATGCAGATAAAATGAACAGAAAAGGCAGAGTTATGAATCTCGCTTTCTGTGTTTCAGGTGCATTTGTTTTTGGTGACCATTTAGCGTTTACGCTTTCTTATAATGGTGAGCATATTTTAGCGGTTATTATAGGTAAACTCGTTGCAGGCGCTCTTGCAGTGTTAATGGCGGGGGTTGCAGTGAAGAAGATTAAAGTGTAAAAAATAGTTGAAAATTGAGAATTGAAAATTGAAAATTTCGGAACTGCGTTAGCATTATAATTAAATAAAAAATAGTTTATCCTATCATTTAAAGTTGGTTTTAGTATCAACTAAAAATGATAGGATGATTTTTTGCAATTTTATAATCGGCTTTGCCCCTTAATTTTCAATTCTCAATTTTTAATTTCATTTAATATTTCAACAAGCTTCTCAGCAATAATTTTATGCCCTTCTCTGTTCGGGTGGAGTGGTTCAACAGGTACCCAACCATTTGAATCTATAAAGAAAATATCGGTGTTATTCTTTTTATTGTATTCTTCAATGAATTTTCCTAATTCCTCGTGGAATGCACCACAAAAGGCAGATAGCGATATTATTTTTGAAACAGGATTCATTTTTATGATTACATCTAAAAGTTTTTCGTAATTGTTAAGATAATTTTTGAGCGTACCGCCACGGTCATTTGCACCGTGGTTAATTACTATGTAATCACAGTTTTTATGTGTGATAGGAGAACCCTCAAAATTATAAGGGTATGCTTCGTCTGCTTTTGGCACTGCACCCATTCCGGAGCGAGTGACACCAACTGCGCCGTAGCCCATAAATATAGGTCTTAAATTAAGTTTTTCAGCAGTAAGCCACGCATAAGTTGCTGTAACGTCATCCTGATAAACACGGTTGAACTGACCTGTTGAAAACTTGTTTTCGCCATTTTCACCATAATAATCTTCATCAGTTAAAACACCTTCAGTAATTGAGTCACCGACAAATTCAATTGTTTTTCTTGTATCATCTGTTATTTTAACAGGTGTATCAGTAATTACACCGCCAAAAGAAATTTTATTTTCAAGAGGTGAATACCAACGGCTGAATTCTTCAACAGTACCTTTAAAAATAATTTTAACTGTGTGTTCTTTATCTTCTTTAGTGTGAATTTTTATGTAGTTATCTACCATAGTTTCGGTGTAGTCGCCGTTATCTATCTGCACCCAGAGATGTGGGTAAGGGTATTTGTTTTCATCACAATTAAAAAGTGCAGTAGCAAGAGTACCTTTAAAACAAAATTCAATGTAACTGCCGGTTGCAGTAGCAATAGCAAACTCTTTATTTTGTTTGTCCCATCTTCCGGTAAGACGGATTGATTCGTGATTATATGAGATTTTCATAGTTTCAGTCCTTTTCAATCATATACTAAATATTATAACTTTACAAAAATTTATGTCAACACTTGATAGAGTGCTTTTGTTATGTTATAATTACTATTTAGGTAAAACCACATTTTTGAAAGGAAAATTCTTTAAATGTTTTCAAAAGAAGAACAACAAGAACAACTTTATTTTAATAAAGTAAAAGTTTTTTTGAATGATGAAATAGAGCGTCTTAAAGAACTTATTGTAACTTATAAGGCACGCGTAAAAGCACAGGGCGAAAAGTTTAATGAAGATAACCCTAATGGTGGTATGTATGCCGGTATTGAACTTACCGAACTTCATTATGAAATGGAAAATCAGATGCAGGAAATAGAAAATGCACATTATGATATTTCATTTTATGAAAAACTTAAAAATTCGCCATATTTTGCAAGGGTGGATTTTACACCGAACAGAACAGGCAGAAAACAAGAAGTATATATTGGTCTTAAAACACTTCAGGAGCTTGACACTTATAATACATTAGTCTGCGACTGGCGTGCGCCTATTGCTTCGCTTTTTTATGATGATTTTAATTCAAGTGATGCATATTTCAATGCACCGGCAGGTGTAATAGAGGGTAAACTCACACTTAAAAGACAATATAAATTCCAAAATGGTGAATTAAAAGGCTTTGTAAACAGTGATATTAAAATAGACGACGATATTTTAAGAGATGTTTTAGGCGAAAATACCCACGAGCATTTAAGAGTTATTGTTAATTCAATTCAGCGTGAACAAAATAAGGCTATAAGATATTCTGATAGTAAAAATTTAATAGTTTATGGCCCTGCGGGTAGTGGTAAAACCTCTGTTGGTTTCCACAGAATTGCATATCTTCTTTACAGAAACAGAAAAGAACTTATTTCGTCTGAAATTGTTATGTTTTCAAATAATGACATTTTTTCAAGTTATGTTGCAGATATTATTCCGGAACTTGGTGAAATGCCTATTAACTACTCAAGTTTTTACAATATTTTTAAAGCGGAACTTTCTGAATATTCTGTTCTTGATTATTATGATTTAGCAAATAGTTTGATTAATGAAGACAATTTAAGAAAGAAAAGTGCAATTTTAAAATATGATGAAAAATTCATAGATTATTTGAAAGTACACGCAGAAAATTATCTGCCACAATTTAAAGATGTTACTCTTTTTAATAAAATAATCATTTCTAAAGATGATATTTTAGACAGATATGTTTCTGACAGCGAAAATGCACCGTCTGCAAGGGCAGAACGACTTGTGAGTTTTGTGAATGGTGTAATTGATGAGTATTTTATTGAACACCGAGAAGAAATTTATGAAAAAATCGACCTTGAGTCTTCAATTGATGAAGATACAAGTAAACTCTATAAAATGAAACGCAGAGAGTTAAAACATAATGTCGGCAGAAGTTTAAGGGAGTCTGTTTTAGCAGACCCGGTTAAAATATATATAAATATTTTAGAAAACTATGTTAATACAGTAGGCAAAAATGATGATGTTTTAACTTTAACCAAAGAGAATTTAGAAAAAAGAGTTTTGGATTTTCCTGATGCATTAGGTATAGTGTTTACTAAATGTGTTATGGGTGAAAGTGCAATTTTAAATGGCGTAAAGCACATTTTAATTGATGAAGCACAAGATTTGAGCCTTTTACAACACAGAATTATTTTAACAATGTTCCCTAAAGCCAAATACACACTTTTACTCGACACAAATCAGGCAATTAACCCTGAAATAAATTCAGTAAGTGTAGAAAAACTTGCAGAGCTTTATAATGCGAATTCTTTATATCTTAACAGAAGTTACCGTTCAACAGAAGAAATCAATAAATTAGCACTCACTCTTTTACCGAAAGAAAAAGAGTACGATATTTTCACAAGAAATGGTGAAGATGTGCAATATAAAAAAGGTGAAAGTGACTTTAAAGAAACTATAAAAGAATACAGTAAAAAAAGTCCTTCTGTTGCAATTATTACAAAGACAATTGAAGAAGCAAGAGAACTTCATAAAGAGTTAATTAAAGAATTCCCCGGTATTCGTCTTTGTGACAACAAGTCTTGTGTGTTAAGCGAAGCACCAATAATTATGCCGCTCGTTTTAACAAAAGGTCTTGAATTCGACAGCGTAATAGTGTTTAATAAGAATAAAGAATTCTCCGGTGAAAACAATAAGCCGTATCTTTATATGGCTGTCACAAGAGCTTTACACAGATTGACTATTTCAGAAATGTAGGTGTTTTTATGACAAAAAGAATAGTAAGCGTTTTAATTTGTTTTGCAATTTTGTCGTCATTTGCAGGCTGTTCCGGCAATAAATATGATACCGATTTTACGATAACAAGCAGGGTAGGGCTTACAAATAATGATTTTTATGAGCTTTCTGCAAAAGATGTAAAATCAATTGACAATTATGAGAAAAAATTCAATTATTTCGGTGTGAAGTACGCATCTGATTCATATTTGAAATGCTCAATTGTTTATATTGTGGATAAAGAAGAAATAAGAGAAGAATTCTTTTTGGAACCAAGTAAAGAAGAAACTGAATTTTATAGTTTTATAGATAATGCGTTAGAGAAAGTGACTGCAAAAAAGGTAATAGAGTTTACTTGTCAACCAATGAATTCACAAAAGGCAAATGTTAAAATTTCAGGGTTTACGTTATTTTTACGAGAAGTTCCGAAACAGGAAGTTTTTATAGAAACAGAAAATTATAAATTAGGTGTAGATTTACTCTGGGGTGGCGCACTTTCTTATCTTGAGGACTTGAATTCAGATGTTGAAGCAGTTAAAGTTGACGGTAAAATTAAGGTTGACTCAAATGCAAGTGACCGTTATGACACAAGGGCTGTAAACAAAAAAGTTAATCTAATTAACCGCAACGACACAGGAAGACTTGTGCAACAATCGTATTACGGAACTGTAGAAGCACCTTACGAACCGGCAACATATATGGAAAACAAGTGGAATTATAATCCGGTACAAGGTGGTAACCAATACAATGAAAACAGTAAAATCGTTGATATTAAATGTACCGATAATGAAATTTATGTGAAATGCAGACCACTTGACTGGGCAAAAGCAAAGGAAGATATCACACCTTCTTATATGGAAGCGTGGTACACTATAGAAAATAAAAATGTTCATGTAAAGTGCAGATTTACAGATTTTTCAGGTTACCCTGCAACACCAAGAACACAGGAATTACCTGCATTCTATTGCATTGAGCCACTTAATACATTTGTTTATTACGATGGTGTAGAACCTTTTTCAAAAGATAATAAACTTATAACTAATAATAAATTAGGTTTCTGGCCGGATGAAGGTTACCCGAATTTTACTTCAGTTGAGCAGTGGTCAGCATACCGTGGCGAATTTTCTGATAGCTTCGGCATAGGTCTTTATATGCCGACTCACGACACATTCTTAACAGGCGTATTCGGTCGTGGTGAAACAACGGAAAAAGACCCGTCAGAAGCAGGACCTACTTCTTATATTGCAGTGGTTAAGGATTATGTTTTTGAAAGTTTTAAACCGAAAGAATATGATTATTACATTTCAACAGGAACAACTGAAGAAATACGAAGTAATTTTAAAGAAATAAGTGACTTGGTATGATAGATTTAAAATTGGTAACAGATAAAAATTTTTCTTCTGTTTATAAAAGACTTATTGATGCTTTCCCATACGAAGAAAGACGCGACGAAGCAGACGAGAAAAAGTGCTTTTTAAAATCACAATTTAATTTTTGTGAAATTACAGACGGTGGCGAAAGCGTAGGGCTGATTGTTTTCTGGGTTTTCGATAAATTTTTATTTGTTGAGCATATTGCAATAAACAAAGAAATCCGTTCTAAAGGATACGGTTCAAAGACTTTTGAATTGTTAAAAACACAATATAATTTACCGATTATTTTAGAAGCGGAGTCACCTGAAACAGAAATGCAGAAAAAACGAATCAAGTTTTATGAAAATTTGGGTTTTAAAATCAATTCTTATGACTATACTCAACCGTCATATCATAATAGTGAAAATGTACCGCTGATGGTTTTGAGTTTCCCGGAACTGCTTGACAAAAGTGAGTTTGAGGAGTTTTTCAAAACAACGCGGGAGATTGTTTATGGAATTGAAAATTGAAAGTTGAAAATTGAAAATTTCGGAAACGCTACGCGTTTGATTGTAAGTGAATAGAAAAGACAACATCCTATCATTTAAGTTTACAAAAAACTTTAAATGATAGGATGTTGTTGTTTTTATAAATTTTACGATATATTTGCCTTTGCAAATGCGATATAAACTTCACTTCGTTTGTTTGCGATATATACTCGTTTCACTCGTATGCGATATGATATAAATCCTACAAAACACGCCGAAGGCATATCGCATTACGAAGTAATATATCGCATTTTATATATCGCAAATCCGTAAGGATTTATATCGCAATTTACAAAGTAAATTATTTAATTTGAGTACCCGCTGGTACGCAATCAGGTAAAAATACTACCTGACAACCACAAGCACCGTTTGTTACAGCAAGAAGCATACCTTGACTTTCAACACCAGCAATTCTTGCAGGCTCAAGGTTTGCAACAACAATAATTTTCTTGCCTACAAGTTGTTCACAAGTGTATTCACTCTTGATAGATGAAACAATAACTCTGTTTTCACCGCTACCATCATCAAGTGTAAGCTTTAAGCAACTGTGAGATTTTCTTATTTCCTGTGCTTTAACGATTTCACAAACACGAAGGTCTAATTTGCAGAAATCGTCAATAGAAATGCTTTCAGTAGTAAATGGTACGAAAGCATCAGGCTCGCCATAAACGTGTTTGTCGTCGTTTTCTACAACTTCTTCAACGACAGGAGCTTTTGCTTCTTCTTCTGTTTTTGGATAAGAGAAGTCAAGAAGACCTACATATTTTTGTGGGTCAATAGCAAAGAGGAATAAGTAAAGTCTTGGACCTTTTTCTTTATCTATAAGAAGCTTATAAACATTTTTGAAGAATGTACCCTGAATTGCTTTTAATGCTTTTTCGTCAAGGTCACTACCATGAACTTCTTTCGGAATAGCGTAGAGCTTTTTATTTAGCTCGTCAAGGTCGTAACCGCCCTCTTTAATGAAGTTAAATAAAAGTTCAACTTCTTTTTTAGCATTGTTGTCAAGTGTTTCGTAAACTTCCCAGTTTCTTAAAGTACGAAGTCTGTTGACACTTTCAGGAGCGCAGTGTTCAAGCCAATATTTTGCTCTCTCGAGTCTGTCAGCGAATTGTTCGTATTTATAAGGTGTGTCAATCTTTTCAAAAACTGTTTCAAGCATTGGAATGTTGAAGTCAACTACTGAACCTAACTGAACGAGGTGACCCATTGGAACAGTTTCTAACACTCTGTCGCCAACAGTAGTGTTGTACATTATTGCTTTTTCGTTATCATTAGCAGTACCGTTTTTAACATTGTTGTACATCTTGTCAAATTCAAAGTACTGACGAAGAATACCGTCATCAAAGCAGAAATCAAATGCTTTAAGTGGTTCTGTTTTTGAGTAAAGCCAGAGAATAACTTCCGGTTGATAAATCTTTAAAAGTGTATCAGGTGTTAAGTTAAGACCTGAAGAACCTGACATTTTACCGGTTGTACCTTTAATACCAATGAACTCATACCCTTGGAAAATAGGTGGTTCGTAATTAAAGATTTTCTTTGCAATGTCTTTACTTGTGTCGTAACTACCGTGTGGACTTGCGTGGTCCTTTCCACCCGGTTCAAAGTCAACACCTTCATACATCCAACGCATTGGCCAGTCAATTTTCCAAGCCAATTTGCAGTTGAAATCTTTTGTAAAGTCAAATGTACCAGTATGACCACAAGCACAAGAATATTCTGCAACTGTGCAGTCATCTGAAAGAGAATGTACCTTTGTTGTATCTTTACCACATTCAGGGCAGTAAATGTTAATTGGGTAATATGCTTCTCTTTCGCCCGGCTGTGCTTCTTGTGTGCGGTGACTGTCTAAAATATCGAAAATTTCGCCACGATGTTTTAATGCGTGGATGATATGTTCTGTATATTTACCGCTTCTGTACATTTCAGCCTGATGTCTGTAATCCATATCGATGCCGAATTTTACAATAGAAGTTGCAAATTCATTTTCAAAATATTCTGCATAAGTTTTAAATTCAGGTGCGTCAACGAATGGGTTTTTAACATCTACATAAGGACAACCTATGTATTTTTCCATATCGCTGTCAACTGCCGCAACATTAACAGGCACTTTTCTGAGACGGTCAAACTCGTCCCATGAGAAAAGTAATCTTGCTTTTTTTCCTTTTTTTCTTAAAGCTCTTACTACAAAGTAACTTGTAGCGATATCACGGAAGTTACCAATATGAATTGAACCTGATGGACTGATACCTGCAGCACAAACATATTCTTCTTTTTCCGGATTGCGTCTTATAATTCTTTCAGCTATTTCTTCTGACCAATGCATTTTATCACTCTTTTTCTTTATATTTTTTTAAATTTACATTCAACATAGTATTTTACAATAAATGTAAGATTATGTCAATCTTTTATCTACTTTATTATTGTGGAGAAACAAAGTAAATTTTTGAAAAGTGGTCGTTATAATTCTCGTGATAGATAGATGTTCTTATAGAGTTTGCTAACTCCTGCATAGTATCATCATAGCCATCCGCATTTTCGCAATAGACAATTATGTATTCTTCATCGTTTTCGTACCACGCTTTTCTCATTTTTGAAACCGCATCGTTATCATTGAATGATTTTAAAGTACAATCAGGAATTAAAAGACTGTCGTTACATTCAGGTGTGATTTTTTCGTAGTCGTGCTTATAAATACCATCTGAATCTTTAAAACCGAAGAATAGGAAGAACTTTTCACCATCACCTGCTTCAAAATAAAAGTTGGAGTTTGTGGCATCTACATTGTACCATTTGCCGTTGAGTTTTATGGCATTCCAGGTGTGACCTGTATCCTCAGACTCTTCAGTATTATTTTCATTGTTTTTATCAGTTGTATCTTTGTTTATCTGTGGAATATTAGGAAGAATATTATTCTGGTTATCATCGGGGGATGAATACATTTTTTCAAAACAAGGGATACCCGCTAATTTGCATAAAAGGGAATACGCATTTGCAAAACCATCGCAGTTGCTTTTACCTACAACGAGTGTATCGTATAAATATTCCTGCTTTTCTGAATAGTCAACATATTCTACGTTTTCATGTAAATAAGTAAAAAGCATTTTTGCTTTGCTTAAGTCGTCAAGCTCCGTTGGGAGTGCTGATACAATATCTTTTGCTTTTTTTATTGCTGCTTCCTTACTTTTGAGTGTTTTGCTATCGAAAATATTTACATTAAATATACTTCCGTTGATAAATGATACAATAGGTGTTCCAAGCCTTGTTTTACCATCAAAATGCACAGGGAAATTAGTCGTTTCCTGAAAAACATTGTTTTGCTCTGCTATTGCGGAATCAAGTGTTAAAAAAATGAAAATATCAGAGCTACTGTATTTTGAATCTGTAAGTATTTTTTCATCTATGAATACAACCGGCAAGGAGTTATCAAGTGCAAATTCAAAAGCCTTGTAAATTATTTTTTCTGATTCGTTTAAGTTTTCGTAATACTGATATTGATTGTATTGCTTGTAAACAGATTGATAATTTTCTAATTCATCAAAGGTTACTCTTGTAAAGTCGGTGCTTGTTACAGAGTTGTAATCTGTTTTTGAAAAAGCAATAAATTTTTCTTCTTTAAAAAACTTTGTTTCACTTGCTTGTAGCGCTATAAAAGAAACTATTATAACAGCAACAATAGACAATATTATAATGCGTATTGATTTTTTGTTCTTTTTCATCATCTTACCCCAAAATATTTATCTGCAGTTTTCAAGCACTTTAAGAAGAATTTTGAAAATTCTTTCAGTAGAAGAAATCGAAAGTCTTTCTTTTACTGTGTGAACATCGAACATTGTAGGACCAATTGAAATGCAGTCAAAGTCTTTTATTTTTGATGCAAAAACACCACATTCAAGTCCGGCGTGAATTGCCTCAACTTTAAGTGTTTTACCTGTTTCGTTTTCATAAACTTCTTTATAAAGTTTCTGTAAAACAGAATTATTGTTGAACTCCCATGATGGGTATTTATCGAAAATAGAAAATTCACAAGGTAAAATACTGAAAAAGGTTTTTAATCTGTTTTCTAATGCAACCATAGAACTTTCTTTGTTGCTCCTTAAAGAAATATGCATTTCAGTTGAGTTTTCGTTTGTGGTTAAAATCCCAAGATTAAGTGAGGTTTCAACGAGACCATTGATTTCTGCACTCATATCAACAACACCATTTGGCACACAAGCCAAAGCGTAAATTATAGCATTAGCACTCTCTTTGGTTATAGCTTTAAATGTACCATTTTCAAGTGGATTTATCTGATAAGCAAAGTCAGGCTCTCTTACTGTAAATTCACTTTTTATAACTTCAAGATAGTCTGTTGCTTCTTTTATAAATTCATCTTTGTTATTTACACAAAGTTTTATTTTTGTCAGATTTTATGCGGCTATTCTGACAGCTCTTATGGAGTTTTTATTTGGACACAAAAACCAAAATCGCATAAAAACGAAATCGAAAAACGTAAAATG
>JAFSBS010000321.1 GCA_017437165.1 Clostridia bacterium | reverse complement strand
TGCTACAAGACCTGCAATGTGAGCCATATCAACCATAAAGAGTGCGCTTACACTATCTGCAATTTCTTTAATTCTTTTGAAATCAATGGTTCTTGGGTATGCAGAAGCACCTGCAACAATGAGTTTAGGGTTACATTCTTTTGCTTTTTTCTCAAGTGCATCATAATCTAAAAATCCGTTTTCATCTACACCGTAGCTTTGAAAATCGAAGTATTTACCACTTACATTTACAGGTGAACCATGTGTCAAGTGACCTCCATCAGCAAGACTCATACCTAAAACTGTGTCGCCGGGATTCAAAAGTGCAAAATATACCGCAAAGTTTACTTGTGAACCGGAGTGTGGCTGAACATTTGCAAATTCGCAACCGAAAAGTTTTTTTGCTCTTTCAATTGCAATATTTTCTGCAATATCAACACATTCGCATCCTCCGTAATATCTTTTACCGGGGTAACCTTCTGCGTATTTGTTTGTAAGAATACTACCACTTGCTGCCATGACAGCCGGGGAAGTGTAGTTTTCACTTGCAATAAGTTCAATATTTCTTGACTGACGAGTCAACTCGCTTTCAAAAGCGACAAACAACTCACTGTCAGCAGAACTTAAAACATCAAAATTTTTTGAAAAATATTCGTTCATCTTTTTCTCCTATTACAATAAGTTAAGTCTGAAATTCTTGTATATTTTACAACATAATAATATTTATTTCAATAGTTATGCATCAGTATTTACTTATTTTGTGAAAGTTTTGAGGAATTAACAAAAAGAAATAGGTATAATAACTTATTTTTGGAAATTTTAATATTGTGTTATACAAAAATAATGATATAATTATAACAGGTAAGTTTAATGCTTTATAATTGTATCAGAGGGGTATGATTTATGACAGTAAATGAATTGAAAACAAAAATAGTAGAAGAAGCGAAAAGGCGCGATACGATTATACTTGCTCACACCTATCAGAATCCTGATATTATAGATATTGCTTCTGTTACAGGGGATAGTTTCTTTTTAAGTCAGAAAGCAAAAGAATTAAAAGGCAAAAGAGTCATTATGTGCGGTGTTAGATTTATGGCAGAAAGTGTTAAAATTCTTTCACCTGAAACAGAAGTTATATTACCTGTGCCTTCTGCAACTTGTCTTATGGCGGAACAGATTTCGCCTGAAAGAGTGAGACAATTTAAAAGTGAAAATCCTGATACGGCGGTTGTTGCGTATATAAATACAACTGCGGCATTAAAAGCAGAGTGCGATGTTTGTGTTACAAGTTCTTCTGCTTTGAAAATTGTAAAAGCGTTACCTAATAAAAATATTCTTTTTATTCCTGATAAAAATTTAGGTTCTTATGTGAAAAAACAACTACCCGAAAAAAATATAATTTTATGGGATGGTTTTTGTCCGGTTCACGATAAACTTACTAAAGAAGATATAATAAACCTAAAAAATGAACATCCTGATGCGGTTTTCGCAGTACATCCGGAGTCACCTGAAGAAGTTTTAGAGTACGCTGATATGATTGGTGCTACTTCTGAAATTATAAAATATGCAAAATCTCACAATGGAAAAGTTATTATTGGTACAGAGCGTGGAGTAGTAGATTATCTTTCAACTCACGAAGAAAATGGCGATAGATTTATTCAGCTTTCGCGCGAAAAACTTGTTTGTGAAGATATGAAAATCACAACTCTTGAAGATGTTTACAAAGCGGTAATAGGTGAACAGGGAGAGAGTATTGAATTGGATGAAAATTTAAGACAAAAAGCACTTAAAAGCATTGAAAAAATGTTGGAATTAGGTTGATGAAATATGAAACTTTCTGAACTAAAAAATTCATACGACGTTTTAATCGTAGGTAGTGGTATTGCGGGACTTTATGCTGCACTAAACTTTCCATCTACGGTAAGTGTTCTTATGCTTTCAAAAAAAGAAAGGCATATTTCAAACAGTTCATTAGCTCAAGGCGGTGTTGCCTGTGTACTTGATTTGGAAAACGACAGTTATGACTTTCATTTTGAAGATACTTTAATTGCAGGCGGTAGAAAAAATGACCACGATGCAGTAAGAACTCTTGTTGAAGAAGGACCTTCTGATGTTCTTCGCACAATTGAGTATGGTGTGGAGTATGACCGTGATGGAAACGGCGAACTAATAAAAACTCTTGAGGGTGGACACTCAAAGAGAAGAATTGTTCACCATAAAGATACTTCCGGCAAAGAAATGGTTGATAAATTAGTTTTAGCGGTGCAAAATTTACCTAATGTGACGCTTTGTGATAATACAATGGTAACTACAATGTCCCGAATCACCAACGGCTTTAAAGCAACAGTTATGTCAGATGGTGAGTTTAAAACGGTTTTTGCTTCATTTTGTCTTTTAGCATCAGGTGGTATAGGCAGAGTTTATAAATATACAACTAATCCATCTGTTGCAACGGGTGATGGTATAAGATTTGCTTATGAAATGGGTGCGTCAATCAAAAACTTAAGTTATGTACAATTTCACCCGACTGCATTCAATGGTGCTAATCGTGAGCAGTTTTTAATAAGTGAAGCGGTTCGTGGTGAGGGTGCATACCTTTTAAACTGCAATAAAGAAAGATTTATGGACAGGTACGACGAGCGTCTTGAATTAGCACCGAGAGATGTTGTTTCACGTTCTATAATTATGGAATCAAGAAGACTTGGTAGCAATAACTTCTATCTTGATATACGTTATAAAGGTGAAGAATACTTAAAAAAACGTTTTCCTGGTATTTATGCCGGATGTTTAGCACAAGGTGTGGATATAAGTAAAGATTTAATACCGATTTTTCCGTGTCAGCATTACCTTATGGGTGGTATTGAAACAGACCTTAACGCAAAGACAACTTTACCCAGGCTTTATGCAGCAGGTGAATGTGCTTGTACAGGTGTTCATGGTAAAAACCGACTTGCAAGTAACTCACTTTTAGAAGCGCTTGTTTTTGGCAGACGTGCGGCAGAAGATATTGTGAGATGTATAAATGCAAACTTCTACCCTGTAAAAGAACAACAGTCGGAGGAAATCGACTATGACGGAGCGCCATTGCCAAAAGGTACAAGAACAGAAATAAGAGAAATAATGCAAAAGGCATATTTTGTAATACCTGATGAAGGTGCAATACATCAAGGTAAAAAACGTATAGAAGCAATACTCAACAGATTAAGAAATGGTAAATTTGCGATAACTGCAGACTATTGCGAAGCGCTTTCTCTCGCAACAGTTGCTTATATAATTTTAAGGGAGGCAGACAGATGATATTGCCACAATTTTATGTAGATGATGTTATCAAAAGAGCAATTCAGGAAGATATAAACTATATTGATGTAGCAACTGATTATTTGCTCGATGAAAATGAAAAAAGTAAAGCAAAATTTATTGCAAAAGCTGATGGTGTACTTTGCGGAATAGAAGTTGCTATGAGAGTTTTTAGTCTTTTAGATGAGGAGTTTACATATACTTTGTATCAAAAAGACGGTGAAAATATTAAAAAGGGCGACATAATTGCAGAAATTGAGGGTAGAACAATTTATCTTTTAAAAGGTGAAAGAACTGCGCTTAACCTTCTTCAGCATATGAGTGGTATCGCAACTCTTACAAATGAGTGTGTAAAACAGATAGAGGGAACTGAAGCAACTATTGCAGATACACGAAAGACTTTACCGGGCCTTCGTTCATTACAGAAATATGCAGTAACTTGTGGTGGTGGCAAAAACCACCGTTACAATTTATCAGACTGTGCTATTCTTAAAGATAATCATATTGATGCAAAAGGTGGAATTACCCCTGCAGTAAAAGCTTTAAGAGAAAAAATAGGCCATACAGTAAAAATAGAAGTTGAAACGAGAACATTAGAAGAAGTTAAAGAAGCTCTTTTAGCCGGTGCAGATATTATTATGCTTGATAATATGGATAATGACACTATGGCAGAGGCTGTAAAAATAGTTGATAAAAAAGCCTTGCTTGAAGCGTCAGGCAACTTAACACCTGAAAGACTTCGTTCAGTAGCACTTTTAGGGGTTGATATTCTTTCAATCGGTGCTTTGACTCATTCTGTTTCTGCTTTCGATATTTCGATGAGAATGGCTTAAAATATAGAGGTTCAAGCTATATGAATTTTGAAAGGTCTGAAAAAATCGACCTTGACTAACTTTAAAGAATATAATAAAATAAGTCATCGGTAAAATGGGCAGTCGCGGATATACTTTAGTATAGACGAGGAAAGTCCGGGCATCACACGGCAGAGTAACGGCTAACGGCCGCCGAGGGTAACCTTAGGGAAAGTGCAACAGAGATATACCGCCGTTTTTTACGGTAAGGGTGGAAAGGCGAGGTAAGAGCTCACCGGGGTATTGGAGACAATACTGCCATGTAAACCCTACTTGATGCAACACCGAATGGGGAGTTTGCCGGACAGCGATTTATTCGCAACCCCGAAGGGTGGCTTGAACCTTGTGGCAACGCAAGGTCTAGATAGATGATTGCCTTAAACGACAAAACCCGGCTTACAGTTTTACCGACTTATAAATAAAAACACTCCGCATAGTCGGAGTGTTTTTATTTATAATGTAAAATTGAAAGTTGAAAATTGAAAATTAAGGGTCTGCGACGCAATTATAATATTATAAAAGAAAGTGCACCTTATCATTTAAAGTTATTTGTACTACCAACTATAAATAATAAGATGCATTTTTTATTCTTTATATAATCAACGCGTTCCGAAATTTTAAATTTTACATTTTCAATTTTCAATTAAATGTGTGCAGTCATTCACATAAGTCAATTTAGTTTTTTTAACCCCGTTTTCATATAAATACCTAATAAGCGTAACGCCTGTGTTGTTTTGCGAAAAATTAAAGTCGGGAATCAAGCCTAAGCCTGTTGCGGCTAAAATTAAATATGTATTAAACATTCCGTGAGCAACTATGACAATATTGCTGTCATCATCATTTTCAGAGATTATTGTGTTAATTACTTTTTTAGCTCTCTCAAGGGCTTTCTCCTGGTCTTCTTCGCCTAAAGGTGCTCTTTCTCTGACAATTGCTTCAGGTACAATATTCAGTAATACATCATCAGGTAAGCCAGTGTAATCTTTATCTGTACCTTTTTCCATCAATGTCGTAAAAATGTTGAAATTCGCGTTTTTGTGATATTTATATATTTCGCTACCGGTTCTGACAGCCCTTATTAAAGTGCTTGTGTAAATCGCATCAATTCTTTCATTTTTAAAGCGTTCGCCTAAAAGAAATGCCTGATTTAAACCATTATCAGTCAAATCGGTTTCTGTAAAGCCATCACCGTTTAAGTTGCCGTAGGTCTCACCGTGTCTTATTATGTATAAATACATTATTTGCACCCCGTTTCAAATACTATTATATAATGTATTTATAATTGTTGCAAGAAAAATTATATTATGGTACAATTATTTCAATACTTAATAAGGTTGTGTTAATATGGAATTGACAGAGAAAAAGCTTTCATCCGAAGAAATTTTTGATGGTGTTGCAATCCACTTGTATCGTGATGAAATATTACTGCCTAATGGTAAAAAAGGGGTAAGAGAAGTAATAAGACATCCCGGTGCGGTATGTGTACTTCCTATAACCGATGAAAGAAATGTTATATTTGTTAATCAGTTCAGGTATGCATTTAATAAAGTTACTTTAGAAGCACCTGCAGGTAAGTTGGATAAAGGAGAAATCCCCTTAGATGCTGCAAAGCGAGAGCTTCGCAAGGAAACAGGTCTTAGAGCAAATAATATTGTTTACCTGGGTGAAATGTACACAACCCCTGCTTTAATTGATGAAATTATTCATTTATATCTTGCAACTGATTTAGTAAGCGGTGAGCAGGATTTAGATGAAGATGAATTTATAAATGTAATTGAAATGCCACTGGAAAAAGCAATAGAAAAAGTTATGAATGGCGAAATAAAAGATTCTAAAACACAGACAGTAATTCTTAAAGCAGAGAAATACTTAGAAAGTCGGAAATAATCGACGAGGAGATTTGAGATGGCAGATAAGAAAACCTTAGGGTTAGTAATGATAGTAAAGAACGAGGAACGCTGTTTAGAGAAGTGCTTAAAAGCAGTAAGAAACCTTGTAGATGAAATTTATATTACAGATACCGGCTCTACTGACAGAACAGTAGAAATTGCAAAGAAATATAAGGCTCATATTTCGCATTTTGATTGGATAAACGACTTTGCAGCAGCTCGTAATTTTTCATTGGAACAGTCAAAGTGTGATTGGAATTTGGTTTTAGATGCTGATGAATACTTAATAAGCGGTAAAAGAAAGGATATTGAAAAGTTTTTAACGTGTGAGGGTAAAATCGGATATATAGAATTACTTAATTCATACAAAGAGTCTGATGGGGAAATAAGCAAAAGCAAAATACAAATTCCACGTTTAATTCCAAAGGGTGTTAAATATCGTGGTGCAATACACGAACAAATAGATTCAGAGCTTGATGGTATTATACTTCCGCTAACATTTGACCATGATGGTTATATGCAAGAGGGTAAAGGTGAGCGGAATTTAGAGATTTTGTTAAAGGAATTGAATAATGACGAAAACAACCCATATATTTTATATCAGATTGCAAAACATTGTGGATATTAAAAAGATTTAGTGAAGCAGATAATTATTTTGAAAAATTTTATGAAAATGCAAAAAATATAAAATCAGAATATAGAAAAACCGGTATAATTTCTTATATTTATAATTTATCAGAAATAAATAAAAATGATGAGGGAATTAAAATAATAGAAAATGAAAAAAATAATTTTAATGACTCTGCAGATTTTTATTTTGCTTGTGGAATGTTTTATATGAAAGCAGTGTTATCTGATATAAATAAATATATAAATTATTTTCCGGAAATTGAAAAATCATATTTAAAATGTTTACAAATAGGTGAAAATAAAAAAGAAATGGGCGTTGTTGGTTGTGGTTCATTTAAAGCTGCATATAATTTAGGCGTATTTTACGAAGTTACAGGCAACGCCGCAAAAGCCCGTGAATATTATAGTTTGGCGCTGCGTCAAGGTTATGCTCCTGCAAGAGAAAGGTTGAAATTACTTAAATAAATATAATTATAAAAAATAATAATAAATAATAAAAAACAAATAATGAGTAATGAATAAACTGCATTTTAAAATTTTAAAAGAGCACACAATAAATTTTGATGGAAATTATGAAAGAATTGATGAATTTTTTGCAACAGTTGAATTAT
>JAFSBS010000035.1 GCA_017437165.1 Clostridia bacterium | reverse complement strand
CGCTCATTCTCTCGTCACTCTTTGTTTTAAATCGAGCTAACATATCTTCAAAAGACATATTTTCAGACTCGTTTTTAGGAGTACCATTCCAGACAGGTGGTTGACTACTCTTTTTTGGTTTATCATAAGTCTTTTTAGGTGCAGGAGCTTCTTCAGGTGGAAGAGCTTTTTTTATAGAAAGTGCAATTTTGCCTTTTTCGTTAATATCAATTACCTTAACTTTAACTTCCTGATTTTCAGATAACTTTTCGTGAATATCTTTAATATAAGTGTTTGAAACTTCAGAAATATGTACCATACCTGTTGATTTGTCAGGGAGTTCAACAAATGCTCCGAAGTTTGTGATGCCGGTAACTTTACCGTCTAAGATTTCGCCGATTTCTACTGCCATGAAAGACTTACCTCGTTTTTTAAAATAGATTATAATATAAAATTATGTACCCGGAGTTATGTCAATATAAACTCTTTCGTCTGTTTTGACATATCCGTTTTCTCTTGCATATTTTTCAGCAATTGCGGCTTCGTCATTTTCTTTTATTGATTTCTCAATATCTTTATTTTGCTGTACCATTTCTTCTTTTTTTGTCTGAAGGGCAGATAACTCTTCTTTTTTCTCATTTATATCTTTATAAGCGGAGAAGAAAGAAACTGCAAGATAAATTGTTAAGGCTGCTACAACAGTGAATACTAATGTCATAAGAAGACCCTGTTTTTTAGTTCTTCTACGAGTTCTTTTTTTGCTCGCCATTGTTATAGCCACCTTTCTTTTTTGACAATTCGTTGCCTCTCAATATACCTAATAAATTATACACATATAACCGTAGTTTTTGCAAGTCTTTTTTACAATTTTTCTGCATTTTTTTACTAACTTTTCTATAAATTTCAGAAAAAAACTCCTTTATTTTTAAAACTCCTTTAAAAATAAGTAAAAAAGGCGCAGAAATAATCTTAAATATAAATTTAAAAATAGCGTGAATTGTCTCAACAAAAGTCTCTGTAAAACTTTTTGCTGCAAGTCCTAAAGAAAGGTAATAAAATATCCAACCTACAATTTCACCAAGTATCATATATGAGCGAAATTCACCTTTGTTGGTTGCCAGGAAAAATATAAAAGTGCCAAGACCGAAGAAAATAAAATAAATAATATCAAAAACAAAAATAACTTTTTTAGATTTTGTAAAAGTCAGGCGTATTGTTCTTAAAATATCATAAACAATACCAAGAGCGAAACCGGCACCTAAAGAAAGTAAAAAAAGTTTTAATTGTTCACTCTGTTCGAATGAGTACATTATCTGAATACCTTTCCCCAAAAACTATTAGTTTTAGGAGCAATATCGGCATAAGAAAGTGCGGCAATATTTCCTTCAATCTGTAATTCGCCAATTTCAAGTGAAAGTCTTGTAATGTGAAGTTTTTCGCCACGGATTGTCAGTTCGCCTAAATCAGTAATTGCAACAATCGTTTGTTCATCAAAACTGTCAACATCATTAACACCGGAAACAGAAAGTGTTTTTCTGTCCTCTAAAATGCAGTTGTGTGGTAAAAATCCAGTCTTTTTTTCTTCTGTGATCATAAAAAAATCCCCTTTCGATAATATATATTACCGAAAAGAGATTTTAAGAACTGTTATTTTATTTTTTTGATTTTATTTCCTTTTACAAGATAAACATTTTTACTTATGTCCATAAGTGGTTTGTCGTTAAAGGAGTCGGTGTAAAGGTCATCTATCTGTGCATCAGGGTATATTTCAAAAAATGCCTTCACTTTGTTTTCACGAAGACAAAGTCGTTCTATTTTACCTTCTTCTTCATTGATAGAAGTACCAATAAAATTTTTGATATTAAGTCTTTTACATATTTCACTTAAAGATATTTCCGGTGAGCAGGAGAGAATTAAATCATCATCTTTTCTTACTTTTTCGTAAAATGGTTTAATATTTTTCTCATGTTCATCCCAGAATTCTTCCATACAATTACGGTAATGCGGGTTAGCAATATAATAATCAAGCGCCCTTTGAGCGTATTTGTTTATTGCTTCTTCCACAGTTAATTTACCAAGTTTATATTTTGTAAAAGCAGTAATTACTGCAGGCATAAAAGTAACAAGACCTTTATCTTTTTTCAAAAAGAATTTAAAAAGATGAAAAGCACTTTCACCGTCGTTAATTGTGTTGTCAAAATCATTAACATTCATTGTTTTTAAACCTGTTCCATTTTTTAATATTGAGTGAAGTAAAGAGTAAAGCGATTATATCAATTACAATCCATACAATAACAGTACCATTCCAACCGATATTATCAGAAATAATACCAAATCCATAAGTAGCGGCAGCACAACCTATGTAAGCAGTAGCATTCATAACACCTGTAACAGTTGCGGTTTTGCCATATTTTGCAAATTGCATAGGAACTAATGTAATAATCATATAGTTGAAAGTATGCATTGCAGTAGTTCCGAGTGCCAAAAGAATAACGCTTAAAACAACCGGTAAGTTTTTCATAAAAATAAGGAATGCAAACGGAATTAAAACAAATCCTAAAATAAATGCACCGGTTTTAAGCTCATCTTTTTTAAACACTTTATTATATAAAGGTGTAACGATATAGTTACCACTTAAATTTACTATCGGTAAAATTATTGAAACAAATACAGAAAAAGCAACAGGGGTGTTATAAGTTTCTGTAATCATAGTTGGTACCCAGGTAGTAATACCTTCTTTAATCGCACCGTGAATGGCATCTGCAGGTAACACTAAAAGAAGTCCGGCAGAAAGAAAAAGTGGTAAAAATTTATTTGTGTCTTTAACTTTAGTATTATCTTCATTTTTATTATTTATACTACTTTCAATAGGTACATCAGTAATATGTCTTTTTGAAAGGAAATAAATAACTGTAAAGAAAATAAAAGCGAAAATAAGAACAACTGAAGAAGTGTAAAAAACATATTTCCAATTAAAAAATTTGATAGAAACTGATGCTAAAATGTAAGCAAGTACCGTACCAATTGGCAGTGTAGCTGAAATATTAAGACACGCTTTAGAACGCATATCGTAATTTATAATGTTAGCTAAAATTTTTAGGATTGCAGCCCATAAAAGAGAAAGTGCAAAGCCGTTAAATCCCCATATAACAGCCATCATTATATTGGTAGTGCAGAACGTCATTAAAATATTCGCACCGCCGGATAAAAATAAACCGAGCATTATCATTTTAAAAGGAGAAATTTTATCGCCTAAAAATCCGTTTATAATCTGGAAAAATCCATAAACTATAAAGAATGCAGAACCAATTATACCCGCTTGTGACTTTGTGAAAAGTCCATCGGCTAAAATATCGGGTAAAGCGGCAGAATAGTTTATTCTGCCAACATAAGATGCGGCATAAGCAATAAAACACGCTATAAAAACGAGTAAAGAGTATTTTTTACTTTCTAAATATTGTTGGGTTTTCAAATAATCGCTTCCTCAAAAATTAGTAATAAAAACAACAAAGATTATTTTACCATATTTAGATGTAGTGTCAAGCATAAAGAAAATAAAAGTTGAGATTTACTTTAAAGTGTGGTAATATAAAGAAAAACCTTCGGTAAAGGAGTGTTAGACTATGGCAAAAGAAAAATTTACACTTGAAAGGGCAAAAAGTCCTGAAGAAGTAGGGGTTTCTTCTAAAGAAGTAGTAGAATTTTTGCGTGATATGAAAGAAAATAAACTTGAATTTCATAGTTTTATGGTCATAAAAAACGACAAAGTTGCGTGTGAATTATACCGCGCACCATTTAATAATGAAACACCACACTCTGCGTATTCAATAAGTAAAACTGTTACCGCTATTGCGGCGGGTTTTGCAATAGAAGAAGGTCTTTTTACTCTCGATACAAGAATTGTAGATGTTTTTCCTGAATACATTCCCGAAAAAGTTGACGGCAGAATATTTAAAGTAACTGTAAGAAATCTTCTTACAATGACAGCGGGTGTTTCACCGAATCTTTTTCTTAATAAAAATAAAATGGATTGGTTGGAAGAATATTTCAAATCATCATTTTATGGTGAACCGGGTACATTCCGTTATGTGAATGAAAATATTTTTGTTTTAAGTGCTATGATTTGTAAACTCGCAAAAATGACACTCCGTGAATATTTAACTCCACGACTTTTCGTACCACTTAATATTGGTTTCCCCGAATGGGAAACAAATCAGGATGGTATAGAGGCAGGTGGTTGGGGTCTCTCTTTAAAATTAGAAGACCTTGCTAAAATTATGTATTGCCTCAGTAATAATGGTAAAATAGAAAAAAAGCAGATTATTCCTGAAAACTGGGTTCTTGAAATGACTGATGCTCACGCAGACACATCTATTTGTAAAAATATTGATACAGATAAGGGCTACGGTTACTGCGTATGGCGTAATGGCGGTAATTCGGGCTACAGAGCGAACGGAATGTTTTCTCAATTCGGTGTTGTATTCCCGGAAGAAAATGCGGTATTAGTATGCTTTGGTGCAATTGCAAGTGAACAGGAGGCAAGAGATTGCATCTGGCGACACTTCCCGAAGGCATTTATTGAGCCTGACAAAAGAGCAAAAGAGCCTGTTTATGAAGATTTTTATAAAATTTCAGATGAATTTAAAATAGATAACCCGAGTGTATCAATCCGTTCATTACAGGAAGCAAAATTAAATAATAAAACAATTGAAATTAAAAGAAAAATTCTTTTAAATCTCATTGGTTTCCCTGTAAGTGTAATTCCTTTTACTGTTACATTTTTAAATGGTAAAAGAGCGGGTAATATTGATAACATTAACTTCACATTTAAAGAACACGAGTGCCTTATGAGTTGGAGCGAGGGAAATGAAAAAAATACAGTTACCTGTGGTATGGATGGCCATTTAAGATATGGCGACATCACTTTAGCGGGTGTAAAATACAAAGTTTGTTGTTATGCAGAATGGGACGAAAGCGACATTTTAAAGGTCAATATAAGACCAATTGAAACTGCATCAAAAAGAAAACTTAAATTTACATTTGTTGGTACAGAAAATGTAATAATGAAACCACTTTCTACACCGAAAGTTAAAGAGATGGCAGTATCTTTAGTAGGTGCAGCATCTGAAGTTATTGACAACGATTTAGTTGTTAAAGTTATGCAGAAAGCAACAAAATATGTGCCGTGGGTGTTAGAGCCAAGGCATAAGGGTAAGTTGGTTAATAGAAAAGATATATATTAAAAACTGCCATATTTAGCGCAGAAGACAATTTTTTACCCACTCGACATACCTTTGTATGCCTTCGGGATAAAGAAATTATCTTCTGCATCTAAATCTGACAGTTTAATAAACTTTATATTTAGTGCAGAATACCCCGGGGACAAAAATGTCTTCGGGGTTGTTGTATTTTGAAATGATTCGCCTATATAATGCCGTAAGGCAAATCATGCATCGCAAGATGCAAATGATGAAATTTATTTCAATTCATGCCAAGAGCAAAGCATTTTTTATAACTAAAAATCTTTTAAAAGCAATACTGCCCCAAACGCCGGAACAGTAACCGAATCAGTTACAGGCAAATCTTTTGTCAGTTCTACTGTATTCCAGAATTCATAAGGAAGATTATAACTTATTTCGTGATTGTTTTTATTTGCAATCACGAATATTTTTTGTTCTTCGCTTTCTCTTATATATGCAACGCAAGAAAGCATTGCTGAGTATGGTTTGAATAAACCGTCTTTAAGGCAGGGGAGAGAGTGACGGATTTCGCCTAACTTCTTATACCATTCAATGAGAGAATTGTCTTCATTACCCCAAGGATAAAACGCTCTGTTAAAAGGGTCGCTACCACCCTGAAGTCCTGCTTCGTCACCATAATAAAGCGACGGGAAACCCGGGAGAGTGTATTGTAAAACAGTAGCAGTTTTTAAAAGTTCTTTTGCGTGGCTGTATTCATTATCAGTCAATTTGTAGCCTGCCTGAAATTCGCGAGGTTTATGTTCTAATTCAAAATTTATAAGTCTCGTTAAGATTCTTGCAGTGTCGTGAGTGCCGATATGATTCATAAGCACATCAAGTGCAGGCTTCGGGTAGTTTTCGCAAATAGAAACAACTGTTTCCATAAAATTCTCTGCTATGCCATAACGCATAAAATCAAGAATTGCATCAGCAAAAGGGTAATTCATTACACTATCTAACTGACCGCCTAATAAATAACGTCTTCTGCCACCGTGACTGAATTTGTTAGTGGCGTCTTCCCACACTTCGCCAATAACAAAATATTCCTCGTTTAGTGATTTTACCGATTTATAAAGCGCATCAATGAATTTATCGGGTAATTCGTCGGCAACATCAAGTCTGTAGCCTGAAGCACCATTTTCGAGCCATTTTTCTAAAATGCCGTTTTTACCGGTTATGAATTCAATATAATTATCATTTTCTTCATTTGTTTCAGGTAAAGTGTCAATTCCCCACCAGCTTTTATATGTGCCGTCGTCATTAAAAGAAAACCAAGGGGAATATTCTGATTTTTCCGAGTTGTAAGCACCAACAGAATTGTAACGGTTTTCTCTGTTGAAATAAATACTGTCACTACCTGTGTGACTGAAAACACCATCAAGAACAACTTTTATTCCGAATTTTTCTGCTTCCTTGCAAAGTTCTTTAAAGTTATTTTCATCACCTAAAAGAGGATCAATTTTACTGTAATCGGCGGTATTATAGCGGTGATTTGAATGTGCTTCAAAAATAGGGTTTAAATAAAGAATTGTCGTGCCAAGACTTGCGATATACGGAAGTTTTTCTTTAATTCCTTTTAAATCGCCCTGAAAATAATCGTTGTTTAAAATCTTGCCCTCTTCATTTGGTTTCCATACGGGAATATCAGTTGCATTCGTATGGATTACTCTGTCTGTTGGTATATTTTTCTTCTTTTCGCCCGAAAAATAAAATCTATCAGGGAAAATCTGGTACATAATTCCGCCTTTTACCCAATCCGGCGTTTTGTAATCAGAGGAAAAAACAGTTTGCTGCCACTCTTTGCCACTTGACGAAAAATGGCCAAGACCAGAAGAACGCAGGTAAATGTGATTTGTACCAAAAGGTGTTTCGTAATTGAAGTGGTAGAAATAAAGCCCTGCATTATCGAAAGTGTAGTCAGTTTCCCACCATTCTTCGTTATCACCATTCATACCGCACCATAATAAATCGTGGTAAGAGTAATTGTTGTAGTCATCGTGAATAACAAGTGTTACTTTACTACAATTTATAGAACGGGGCATAAGAACAGAAAACCGCAAGTTTTCACCTGCGGCTAAACTACCGAATATTGATTTGTGTCTTGTATCTCTTGAATTAAAAGGTACAAAATCAGTCAATTAAAATCAGTCCTCGTATCCGTTTGGGTTCTGGCTCTGCCATCTGTAAGAATCGGCGCACATTTCGTCAATGCCTTTTTCTGCTTTCCATCCCAATTCTCTTTGTGCTTTTTCAGGATTTGAATAGCACGTTGCTATATCACCGGGACGGCGTGGCTGAATTACATAAGGAACGGTAACACCGGATGCTTTTTCAAATGCTTTAACAACTTCTAAAACGCTGTAACCACAACCTGTACCAAGGTTATAGATGTTAACACCTTTTGAGTTGTATGCTTTATCTAATGCCTTCAAATGACCTTTTGCAAGGTCAACAACATGAATATAGTCACGTACACCGGTACCATCAGGAGTGTCATAATCGTCACCAAAAACATTAAGGTGAGGGCGTTTGCCGACTGCTACCTGGGTGATATATGGCATTAAGTTATTTGGAATACCATTAGGGGCTTCGCCAATAGTACCGCTTTCGTGAGCACCAAGTGGGTTAAAGTAACGAAGAATACAAACAGACCATTCCGGGTCGGCTTTTGCTAAATCTATAAGAATTCTTTCAATGAAATACTTTGTAGTACCGTAAGGGTTAGTAGTACCACCGGTCTGCATTTCTTCATTAAGTGGTGAAATATTGTGTTCACCGTAAACAGTTGCAGAAGAACTGAAAACGATTGTTTTACAACCGTATTTTGCCATTACTTCACAAAGAGCAACTGTACCCGAAATGTTATTGTAGTAATATAAAAGAGGTTTTTCGCAAGATTCACCAACTGCTTTAAGACCTGCAAAGTGAATAACTGAATCAATTTCATTTTCAGCGAAAATCTTTTCTAATCCATCTCGGTCATTTATATCACATTCATAAAATTTAAAATCTTTGCCTGTGATTTTTTTGATTCTGTTTAAAGATTCAGGACAACTGTTGTAAAAGTTGTCAAGAATAATAATTTCTCTGTCATTATTTAAAAATTCAACTGCTGCGTGAGAGCCTATATAACCTGCACCGCCTGTAATAAGTACTGCCATTTGTAAAACTCCTTTTAATAAAATTTTATGATAGTTTAAATGAGTAAAATTTATTAACCCATTTCGCCCTGAATAAATGAAACAGAAGGTTTGGAGGTAGGTTCTTCTGTCATTGTGGGTGGCTCATCAGTAGGCAATGGTTTTTGCGTAGTCTGAGGAGCCTGTGTAGGACGGGGTTGTGGATTATAAATTGGTTGTGTTGGTGGAGTTGTCGGGTCAGGAGTGAATATTGAACTGTTGTATTCAGTAAATGTCTCCGGTTGAGTTGTACTCGGAACGGGTGTTGTTGTAGATGGTTCTGAAGCAGGGAGAGTTGTTTTTGGAGGTAATTCACCGCCACCTCTTGTTGTAGTTTCAGCCTGTTGAAGCACCTCTGTTTCAGGAGCATCTGTCGGAGAATCACTATAACCACCAAATTTAATTCCTATTACAGCACAAGCAACAACAGAAAGAAGAAGAATTGCAATTGCTGCAATCATACCATTTCTGCTGAGTGAAGCGGTAGGACGCATTTCTGTTGCAACTTCTGCCTGAATCTGTGCAGTTTCATATTTTTCTATTTCTTCTTGTGGTGCATCAAGTTTAAAAACCAATTCATCTATATACTTGTCTATAAGGTTATAAAGTTCAATGGATGCTTCTTTAACTAAATTCGGAACACTCTCGTCAGCACTTGCTATAAGTTTTCTGACAACTACCTTGTCTTCAATAGCAACACCTATGAATGCGTAGTAACTAAGAGTAATGTCGCCTTTTTTCTCTCTGAATATTGTAGAAATAGTAGCACCGATTTCCGTGTTTCTTAATTCTTTTGCACCGCGAGCTAATTCTGCAGAATATTCTTTTGGTTCAGTAATTCCTTTATCACTTACAAAAGGGGTGAAAATAACTCTGTCGCCCCCCTCAGGAGTGTTTAATTTGTCCTGAAGAGTCAAAGCTGCAGGAGTTGTAGGAATTGCAACTTTCAAATCGTGTTTTACTAATTTTTCAACTACAACTTTTGCTTTTTCTAAAATATCGTCAACGGGGTCTTCGTCAACAGAAACAACTGAAATAGATTTTCTTTTAATAAAAGTAAAGTCAGAATTTTTAAGAAGTGCAACAGACAAATCCTTTTTGAGAGGAAGTACAACAATATGTTTACCTTCTGAAATAGTGTAGAAACCACTGTAAAGACCGTCAGAAGATAAAAGTTCAGTTGCTTCATCAGGAATGAGCATATGTGCTTTTCTTGTTCTTTCTTCTGTAATACTTGCAGGGATTCTGTCCTGAATCTTTCCGCTGTAAGCAGGTGTTAAATTAAATGCTTTAATGAGAATCGGTTTGAATTTTAAGTAAAGAGAACTTTCTATACCTAAAATCAGAACATCATTATCATTTAAAGATTTTGAAACTGCTTCGAAAAATGAGTTTGCATTTGAGAAACTTTCAAAATAAAGACCTACACCGTCAAGAGTTTCGATAACAGAAGTTTTAACCTCCGAAAGAGTGAAACTATCGCGTTCAAATGAAAATGCTTTAATTTTCAAACTGTACACCTCACAATTAATATAAATACCATTTAGGGTCATCTTTGTATGGATTTTTTGATTGATTACTGTAATAAGAAGAAGGATATTTTACAGGAGTTTCTTTCTTCTTTGCAAGTGAAACATCTACTTCTTCACTTTCTCCTTCACGAACCATTCTTGCTATAACAACGAGCCTTGCGTCGTTAAATTCATAAGTACAGGTGCATAAAGTTAAAAGCTTATCGGTCGGAAGAATATCAACACCTGTGTCGTAGAGTTTTCTCTTTTCAACTTCTACCAAATATTCTTCAAAACAAGTGTCAGAGCAGTTATTGAATGTAAAATCAAAGAAATAACCGTTATCTCCTTTAACGTGACCGTTTGTTATTATAACTGCAGCAATTTTCCACTTGTGTTTTTCATAAAGAGTATTAAATTCAATAACCGGATGTTCTTTGAAATACTCAATGGATTTATAATGCTTGAGTGCTGCAAATCGAGAACCATCGTTCATATTGTGACCATAAAGTAATATGTTGCGGTCTAACGGGTTAAGATTTGCAACATAGGTGGCATATATAGCACCATAACTTGTGTATTTACCGTAAAAGTCGTGATTGAGATAATATTTGTTATTATCCGCCTGAACAACGGGCATATCTATTTTAGTACCATCTATTTTAATGTAACCGACTGTGTCGGGATTTTCTGCGTAATACAAAGCATAATTGTAGTCAAAACCGACCGGGAAGACAATGTCTAAAAGATGTGGGTATTTTTCGTAAAGATAAGCCCACGCTTCCTCTTCAGTCATACTGCTGAGTTCTTTTGTAACATCGTTGGGGAGAACATATTCTTCTTCTTTTTGTTCCTGAGTGTGAACAAGGTAACTTTCAAAACCTCGTTTACCTAAAAAGAATGCAGAAACTAAAACTGCAAAGGCAGAAATAATAGAAACAAGTTGCCTTAATTTTCTTAAAGTATATTTCTTTTTTAAGACTTTTTTAGCCGCTTCTTTTTCGGGACTGTTGCCACGAATAACTGTCTCCTCAAAACTGTCAAAATGAACTAAATTTTCAGATTTTGGTTTGTTTTGATTTTCTTTCATAATTTATTATAATTCCTCATTTATTAAAAAACTAAGTACTGTTTTTACTGCGGTGAATCGGTTTTTATAACGGACATCACCTGAAAAATCATTTTCTAATTTTATAACATCTGTTTTTTTGTTGTGTGTTATAGAAATATATATAAGTCCTACTTTTTTTTGTGTATTGTCAGATAAAGGACCTGCTATTCCGGTAACACCAACACCAACGTCAGTTTTCATAAGTTTAGCAACACCTTCAGACATTTCTCTTGCAGTTTCTTCACTTACAGCACCATGCGTTTTAAGAGTTTCTTCTTTAACTCCCAAAACATTTTGTTTTACTTCGTTACTGTAAGAACAGACACCGCCAAAAAAAATTTCTGAAGCACCGCTTATTTCGGTGATTATTTTACTGAGCCACCCACCTGTGCAGGACTCTGCAAAACTTAATGTGAGTTTTTCTTCTTTGAATTTTTTAACTGTTTTTTCGCCGAGAGCGATTAATTCACTTTCAACCATTCTGAACACCATCTGAATTTATAAAAATCTTTTTAATGCCGTTAAATGCTTCTTCGCAAAGTGCATCAATGTCGAGAGGTTCTTCTGCTTTTTCAATATCAGCTAAAACAGGTTTTGTTTTAGGGTGTTTTGGTGTGAACACTGTGCAACAATCTTCATAAGGCTGAATTGAAATTTCAAAAGTATTTATCTGTCTTGAAATTTTAATTATTTCTTCTTTATCCATACCGATAACAGGACGGAATACAGGCAGAGTAGAAACGGCATCGGTACAACCTAAAGCAAGCATCGTCTGACTTGCAACCTGTGCAACGCTTTCACCGGTAATGAGTGCGTGACAGTCACATTTTTCTGCTAACATATTTGCAATACGCATCATAAATCTGCGCATAATAAGTGTAAAACAATCTTCAGGACATTTTTCTTTGATTTCTTCCTGAATGTGCGTAAAAGGAACTGTGTAAAGAGCAATTCTGCCACTGTAAAGAGCAACTTTAGAGAGCAACTCATGAACTTTCTGTTCTGCTCTTTCTGATGTGTAAGGCGGAGAAGCAAAGTGAATTGCAGAAAGGTCGATTCCGCGTTTTGCCATCATATACCCGGCAACAGGGCTGTCAATACCACCTGAAATAAGAAGCATACCTTTACCGGAAGTACCAACAGGCATACCGCCGGCACCTTTTGTCTGGTTACCTCTTATGTAAGCATCTTCACGGATTTCAACTGTTACTGTAATTTCAGGGTTATGAACATCAACAGTAAGGTGAGAGAATGTTTCTAAAAGTCTTTCACCCAACATAGCAGAAATCTGCGGTGAAGTAAGCGGAAATTTTTTATCCGCTCTTTTTGCTTCGACTTTAAAAGTAGAAACTTCGTTTAACTGTTCTTTTAAATAAACAGGTGCTAAATCCAAGATTTTATCAATATCTTTTTCAGTAACTGCTGCACGTGAAAATCCTGCAATACCGAAAACGTGAGAAATTTCGTAGCAAACCGCTTCAAAATCTATATTATCATCAATTGGTGTAATGGTGATCGTAGATTGTGCTTTTTTAAATTGGAAATTACCATATTTCTTAATACGCCAACGAATATTTTTTACTAAAACATCTTCAAATGTAGAACGATTAAGTCCTTTTAAAGCTAATTCGCCGTCTTTAATGAGAATAATTTCTTTCATAATTATCCATAATTATCCTTTTCTGTATTTTTTATCTATTTCTTTTATTGCATCTATGAGAAGATTTACATCATCTTCTGTGTTATATCTTGAAAAACT
>JAFSBS010000034.1 GCA_017437165.1 Clostridia bacterium | reverse complement strand
TTACGCAGAAGTGGCCGTGAGTAACAAGTTGTCTTGCTTCTGCACGAGAATCTGCCCAACCGAGAAGATAAACAATATTATCTAAACGACTTTCACAAATTCTAAGAAGGTTTTCACCTGCTTGACCTGGTTTCTTTTCAGCCATAAGGAAATATTTGTGGAATTGTCCTTCAAGGATTCCGTAGTAACGTCTTGCTTTTTGTTTTTCACGAAGCTGAAGACCGTAACCAGAAATCTTTTTACGAGCCTGACCATGTTGACCAGGAGCGTATGAACGACGCTCTAATGCGCATTTGCCTGTATAACATCTGCTACCCTTTAAGAAGAGTTTCTGACCTTCACGGCGGCAGAGTTTACATACGGCACCTGTATATCTTGCCATAATTCGTTCCTCCTATATGTTATACACGTCTTCTTTTTGGTGGACGGCAACCATTGTGAGGAATAGGAGTAACGTCTTTAATAAGAGTAACTTCAAGTCCTGCAACTTGTAATGCTCTGATTGCAGCCTCTCTACCCGCACCTGGGCCTTTTACATAAACTTCAATAGTTTTCATACCGTGGTCAACAGCAACTTTTGCAGCTGTTTCTGCAGCAGTCTGTGCTGCGAATGGAGTAGATTTACGAGAACCTCTGAAGCCCATTTCGCCTGCACTTGCCCAAGAAACTGCGTTGCCTTGAGTGTCAGTAATTGTAACTATCGTGTTATTGAAAGTGGATTGGATGTGAGCCGCACCGCGTTCAATATTTTTGCGTTCACGACGCTTACGTGTTCCGGCACCTTTTTTGCCTGTAGCTTTTGTAGCCATTCTAATACCTCCCCGACTTATTTCTTCTTGTTAGCTATCGTTTTCTTTGGACCCTTACGAGTACGAGCGTTTGTTTTTGAACGCTGACCTCTTACAGGAAGACCTTTACGATGGCGAACACCACGATAGCAACCGATTTCAACAAGTCTTTTGATATCGAATGCTGTTTCACGACGAAGGTCACCTTCAACCTTAACGTTGTGGTCGATATATTCACGTAATTTTGCTACATCATCTTCTGAAAGATCTTTAACTCTTGTGTCAGGATTAATGCCTGTAGCAGCAATAATGTCGCTTGCAGTCTTTTGACCTATACCATAGATATAAGTAAGACCGATTTCAATTCTTTTGTCTCTTGGTAAATCAACACCTGAAATACGCGCCATTTGTCAGTTGCACCTCCAAATATGGTTTACGTCAATTAGCCTTGACGCTGTTTGTGCTTAGGATTCTCACAGATAACCATGATTTTTCCCTTGCGTTTAATTACTTTGCATTTTTCGCAAATTTTCTTAACAGAAGGTCTGACTTTCATTTGAATACCTCCTAAAATTTAGCTTTCGCTTTTATAAATCATTTTGAACGCCATGTGATACGCCCACGAGTAAGGTCATATGGCGACATTTCGACTGTAACCTTATCACCTGGAAGAATACGAATGTAATTCATTCTGAGCTTTCCAGAAATGTGAGCAATTATTTTATGACCGTTTT
>JAFSBS010000033.1 GCA_017437165.1 Clostridia bacterium | reverse complement strand
AGAATAAATGCACTAAAAAGTATCTCGCCGAGTGAAACCGGTGGTATATTCCGTGAGTGTAAGGCAAAGGGATACACAATAATTACACCGGACAGTGCGGTTTACCCTGAAAGATTCAGACAACTTTCAGATATGCCTTTGGCCCTTTATGCTATGGGCGATGCAACGGTTTTAAAAGATACAGTATCAATTGGTGTTGTAGGTACAAGGAATGCAAGTAACTACGGGATTGAAACTGCACAAAAACTATCATTTTCTCTGGCATCCTGTGGAGTTACAATTGTAAGTGGCGGTGCTTTAGGCATTGATAGTGAGGCTCACGCAGGTGCAATGCTTGCAAAGGGCAGAACTGCCGCATTTTTAGGTTGTGGTCTTTCTTACGATTATCTTAAAGAAAATGCTTCTTTAAGGAGAGCAATAACAAAATATGGTGCGGTTATTTCAGAATATTCTCCGTTTACTCCGGCAGGGAGAACCACATTTCCTATAAGGAACAGACTTATTTCAGGTCTTACTTTGGGTACGCTCGTTATAGAGGCAGGTGTAAAAAGTGGTTCACTCATTACTGCAAATTATGCTTTAGAACAAGGTAAAGATGTTTTTGCAGTGCCTGGTGATATTGTGCGTTCATCTTTTGATGGTGCCAACCATTTAATAAAAAATGGTGCAAAACCTGTTTTTTCGGCTATGGATATTTTAAGTGAATATGAATATCTTTACGGAGATTTAATAGACTTTAGTAAAGCAAATATTTCACTTTCAGAGATTCCGTATGTTGAGTACAGGAAAACCAAGAAAACGGTTGGTGCTAAAAAATCACCCTTAAAAGAAAAAACTATCGAAGAAAAGAATTTTAAAGAAAAAAAGACTGAGTTAGATAACAATTTCTCTTTGGAAGCAAAAAAAGTTTATTCAGTTTTAAATGAAAACCCCACTCATATTGATGATATATTACGACAGACATCTTTAAAAATGAGTGATGTGCTTTCTGCACTTACAGAACTCGAACTTATGGGTGAAGTAAAACAGACAGAGGGCAAAAAATATAGTATATGAAATAAATGAAAGGATAGAAACAAATGTCCAAACTTGTTATAGTGGAGTCGCCTGCGAAGGCTAAAACAATAAAAAAATATTTAGGTAAAGATTTTGAAGTTACCGCTTCCATGGGACACGTAAGAGATTTACCTGCAGCTAAATTAAGCGTTGATGTAAAAAATGATTTTACACCTAAATATGCAATTATAAAGAATAAAGAAAAACTTGTTAAAGAGTTGAAAGCACAAGTTGAAAAAAGTGAAAAAGTTTATCTTGCAACTGACCCTGACCGTGAAGGAGAAGCAATTTCATGGCATCTTGCTACAATTTTAGGTCTTGATTTAAACGAGAAAAACAGAGTTAAATTCAACGAGATTAACGAGAAAAGTGTTAAAAATGGTATTTCTAACCCTGAAACTGTTGATATGGGGCTTGTTGATGCTCAACAGGCAAGAAGAATTTTGGACAGATTAGTAGGTTACAGACTCAGTCCGTTTATCAGTCAGAAAATCAGGCGTGGTCTTTCTGCCGGTCGTGTACAGAGCGTAGCGGTGCGTCTTATTGTTGACAGGGAAGAAGAAATTGCGAAATTTGTGCCTGAAGAGTATTGGTCAATTGATGCGAAATTTATATGGGAAAGAAAAACATTTTCTGCTGCTCTTACCTCAGATGAAAATGGTAAAGTAGAAATTAAAAATAAAGAAGAAGCAGACAAATATTTAAACCGTTTAGATGGTGCGGATTTTGTTACCGATTCAGTAAAAAAAGGTACAAGAAAGAAACAACCTGCCCCACCATTCAGCACATCTTCTATGCAACAGGAAGCATCAAGAAAATTAAACTTCCAGGCACAGAAAACTATGAAAATTGCGCAGGAACTTTACGAAGGAGTTGATGTAGAGGGTCTTGGTACAACGGGTCTTATTACCTATATGAGAACAGACTCACTCCGTATTTCTGAAGAAGCAAGAGCGGCACATTCGGAATTTGTAAAAAGTGAATATGGTGAAAAATATCTCCCTGAAAAACCAAGGTATTTTAAAACCCGTGCAGGAGCACAAGATGGTCACGAAGCTATTCGCCCTGTTAATGTTAATTTAACACCTGCAAAAGTTAAAAACAGCCTTTCAAACGACCAGTATAAATTATATAATTT
>JAFSBS010000320.1 GCA_017437165.1 Clostridia bacterium | reverse complement strand
CAGAAAAGCCACTCTACCCTATTGAGCACTCAGATGTTGAAGCATCAATTGCATTTCCTATTATTGGTGCGGGTGATATTTCCGGTGCAGTTATTTTTATAAGTGACAGCACGAACGCAAAGCCTTCTGAAACTGAGGTTAAATTAGCACAGGTTGCCGCTGCATTTTTAGGCAAACAGATGGAAGAATAAAGTTGTTTGTGTAAAAAATTCGAGTTTCAAACTGTGCAGAAATAACAAACTTTTTTCTAAATGATTTATATTCATTGATAATTAAAACTTCTTGTGGTAAAATTAAAGAGTATGGGTTTACCCTACTTATTTTACTGCAAGGGGTTTTTTATGACTTCAAGAGAAGAACGCACCGAAAAGCTTGCAAAGAATTTAGATATTTTCGTCAGTCACGCGCATATATTTACTTCTGACGCCATTTTACTTGCAGACTTCTGCAAACCACGTCACAAAGATAAATGCTGTGACCTTGGCACAGGTAACGGAATTATTCCGTTGTTATGGTTACGAGATTTTAAGCCTAAAGAGATTTTTGGTGTTGAATTAAGCGAAACTGCTGTTGAACTTTTTATAAAAACTTTAAAACATAATAGTATTGAAGATAGTGTCAATTTATATCACATTGACTTAAAGAAAATTAAAGGTATTTTACCTAACGAATACTTTGATATAGTGAGCATTAACCCACCTTATAAAAAGGTTGGTACAGGCATTGTAAACACCGAAGAAGATTACAAAAATGCTCGTCACGAGTTTAACTGTACTCTTTATGATGCCGCAAAAGCTGCAAATTATCTTTTAAAATTCGGTGGCAGATATTGTATGTGTCAACGACCCGAAAGACTTCCTGAAATGTTTGATGCTATGAGAAAGAATAAAATTGAACCCAAAATTATGCGCGAAGTTATTCAGCGAAAAGGCAAAGAACCGAGTCTTATTTTACTTGAGGGAAAAAAAGGCGCTATGGAAGGATTCAGAATTTTGCCACCTCTTTACATTGAAGATGATAATGGTAATTATTCAAATGAAGCAGATGCGTTATTTAACGCATACAAGACAAAAGAATTATAAATTTACATAAAGAAGGTTTTAATTATGAATTACGATGTTGTTATTGTCGGTGCAGGCCCTGCAGGTATCTTTACTGCACTTGAACTTATTAAATTAAGTAGCAAAAAAAAGATTTTAATTATAGAAAAAGGTCAACCCGTTGAAAAACGCAGTTGTCCTAAATCAAAAACACAACAATGTGTAAATTGCAAACCATATTGCCACATTACAACCGGATTTTCAGGTGCAGGTGCTTTCTCTGATGGTAAACTTTCATTAAGTTACGAAGTCGGTGGTGATTTACCTTCACTTATTGGCGAACTTTACGCACAAGATTTAATAAATTATACCGATAAAATTTATCTGGAATTTGGTGCAGATAAACATATTGAGGGCATTAACGCAAGTGAAGAAGTTAAAGAAATACGAAAAAGAGCTATTCAGGCAGGTTTGAAACTTGTTGACTGCCCTATCCGTCATTTAGGTACTGAAAAAGCACAGACTCTTTACTATGAAATTGAAAAGTATCTTCATAACAATGGTGTCGAAATGATTTTTGGTTATGAATGTACTGATATTGAAATTACAGACGGTAAATGCCGTGGTGTTTACGTTACCAACGGCAAAGAATCAAAAGAAATTAAAGGTGAAAAAATAGTTATTGCTACCGGCAGACGTGGTGCAGACTGGCTCGAAAAACTTTGCTCTGAACACGGAATTGAGCACCAGGCAGGTACAGTTGACATAGGTGTTCGTGTTGAGGTAAGAAACGAAGTTATGGAAAAGGTAAATAAAGCGCTTTATGAATCAAAACTTATTGGTTACCCGAAGCCATTTAAAAATAAAGTTCGTACCTTCTGTCAGAATCCCGGCGGCTTTGTAAGTCAGGAAAACTATGACAATGATTTAGCAGTTGTTAATGGTCATTCTTACAAAGAAAAGAAATCTGATAATACCAACCTTGCTATTCTTTGTTCTCATAACTTTAATTATCCATTTAACCAACCAATTGAATACGCTCAAAAGGTTGGTGAGCTTACAAATATGCTTGGTGCAGGTCACATTCTCGTACAAAGATATGGTGATATTCTCGATGGTAAAAGAACATGGCCAAAAGAACTTGCTCAAAGTAACTTAAGACCAACTCTTCCTGATGCAGTCGCAGGTGATATTACTGCCGCTATGCCTTACAGAGCAATGACAAATATTATCAATTTTATTCAGGCAGTTGACCATGTTGTTCCCGGCTTTGCTTCAACAGAAACATTGCTTTACTCCCCTGAACTAAAGTTTTACAGTAATAAAATCAAAATGGATACAGACCTTAACACAAGTGTTGAAGGGCTCCACTGCCTTGGTGATTCATCAGGCTGGACCCGTGGTCTTATGATGGCTTCTGTTATGGGTGTACTGATGGGAAGAAAAATAAATGCAGAATGCATAACGCAGAATGCTTAATTAATTTACTAAATAAGAAAACTACATTCTATCAATTTTAGTTAAAATGACAGAATGTAGTTTTTATAATATAATTCTGAATTTAAAACAAGCACTCTGTTTTCGCAAAGTGCTTGTTGTTTTTATCAATATTTATCATCGTAACTATCGAAGTTATAGTCCTTTGATGAGTCGTAGTTGTTAATTTCCGGTATTTCCATTGAAGCTTGTGTTGAAACATCTTTAAGTTGGAAAGCACCAATAATTTGTTTGAGCATTTGTGCCTGACCTGAAAGTTCTTCTGATGCAGATGCACTTTCTTCTGAAGTTGCAGAGTTTGTCTGAACAACTGCAGAAATTTGCTCAATACCGCCTTTAAGTTGTGTAACTGCTGTTGCCTGTTCTTCTGAAGCAGTTGCTATTTCGTCGATTTTAGCAGAAACATTGTTAACTTTTTCAACAACCTCTACGAGTGAGTTTGCTGTTTCGTCTGCAATCTTTGTACCGTTTTCAATTGCTTTAATAGCACTTTCAATAAGAACCGTTGTGCTTTTTGCTGCTTCTGCAGATTTACCAGCGAGGTTACGAACTTCATCAGCAACAACTGCGAAACCTTTACCTGCTGCACCTGCTCTTGCCGCTTCAACTGCCGCGTTAAGTGCAAGAATGTTTGTCTGGAATGCAATATCATCAATTGTTTTAATAATCTTGCTGATTTCGTTAGATGTATTTGTAATGTCGTTCATTGCAAGAACCATTTCTTGCATTTGAGCATTACTTTCATTGATACCACTTGAAGCGATATTTGCTTGTTCAGTAGCTTCAACTGCATTTTTAGCAGTATTATTGATATGTTCTGAAATCTCAACAATTGTAGCAGAAAGTTCTTCAACACTACTTGCCTGTTCAGTAGCACCTTGTGAAAGTGCCTGAGCACCACTTGCAACCTGATCTGAACCACTTGCAACTTGACCTGCTACCTGATTAATCTGCAATAAAGTATCACTCTGCATATTTGTCATAGTTGTTAAATCGTTGATAATTTTCTCGAAATTGCCAACATATAAGCCTTCATTTGCAGTTTCTACCTGATAGTTACCATCTTTAAGTTCAACAAGAATGTATGACAAATCATCAATGATATTTTTAAGTGTTGAGCAAGTCTTACGGAAGGAATCAGCAAGTTCGCCAAATTCATCTGTAGATTCGTAATTAACCTCTACATCAAGATTACCTTGAGATAACTGCTCTGCAACATTCTTCATTTCAGAAATTGGTTCTGTGATAACCTGAGACAATTTTCTTGCATAGTAGAGACCAATTGCAATACAAACAAGCAAAATTACACCAAGAACAATCTGTGTCAATTGTGCTTGTTTCTGACTATCCAAATAAGCCTGTTGTGCTTCCAATTCGATTTCAGCACCAATTTCACCTAAAATAGTATGAATT
>JAFSBS010000319.1 GCA_017437165.1 Clostridia bacterium | reverse complement strand
GGTGGTATGTCTGTTAAAGAAATGGAAGCACTTATTATCGGTTTTGAAGAAACAATGGATTTGGATATCATTTCCCAAGGTCCACAATTTATTAAACACTGTGTTTCTATTCTTGACTCGATGGGTGTTCCAATGGTTACACCAGGTGGTGGTTTAGGTGCCCATATTGATGCTCGTCAGGTAGTTGACCACATTCCTGCCGACCAATACCCTGCCGGTGCCTTAACAGTTGCTCTTTACCTTTGCGGTGGTATTCGTGGTATGGAACGTGGTACACTTTCTGAAGAAAGAAATCCGGACGGCAGTGAACATATTGCATCAGTTGAAATGGTACGTCTTGCTTTCCCACGACGCGTTTTCACACTTTCACAGACAGAATATGTAATCGATAGAGTTAAATGGCTCTATGACCACAGGCATTTAGTTGGTGGTTTAAGATTTGTTCACGAACCAAAAACACTCCGTTTCTTTACAGGTAAACTTGAGCCTGTTTCAGACTGGCCAGAAAAACTTATAGCAGAATTTATTAAAGATTTCGGCGAAGACCAATAATTTAAAAGAATATACAACTCAAAAGCATAGAAGCCATTATTGGTTTCTATGCTTTATTTTTAAGTCTGCAGTTGCCGGATTATCTAACAAATTACCATCTTCATTAAATCTTGAACCATGACATGGACACTCCCAACTTTTTTCCGCATTATTCCATTTTAATGCGCAACCTAAATGGGGACAACGTGGTGTAGTTGGCGTTATAAGATTCAAAGTATTTTCAACAATATTATTAAATAGTTGCGGGTGTAAGATTTTCCTTGATGGCAGATATAATTCTGAGTATTCATTCGCAACTCCCATTATCAAGTCACACAACAAATTACTTGCAACCATAGATGATGTCATTCCCCATTTATTAAAACCTGTTGCAACATAAATATTGGGTGCAACTTTTGAATATTCACCAATATAGGGAATACCATCCAGGGACATACAATCCTGTGTTGCCCATCGTGCTTCTTCTTTTGATAGTGGATAAAACTGATTTTTAATTTTAGTAAGTTCGTGCCAATTCCCACCTTCTTTACCTGTACGATGGGAACCGCCACCAAGTAAAAGCATATCTTTATAATTCCTGAAAGAAAGTCCTGTAGGATTTTCATCTATATACATTCCACCAACGGTCTTTGCTTCTTTAAGCGCTAAAACATAAGACCTCTCCTGATAAAGTTTCAAGAAATATAACCCGAATTTATTAAAAATCGGGAAGTGTGTTGCAACTACAGTTTTATTTGAAAAAATACGTCCCTTGTCAGTTACAAATGCTTCTCCATCAAAACCAAGAATCTTTGTATTTTCATATATATTCAAGTTATTTATAATATTACTTACGAATTTTAAAGGATTAAATTGTGCCTGTTTTTTAAATTTGATTGCTCCCGCAATCGTAAATGGTAAAGAAACTGATTTAATATATTCAAATTCTGCACCAATTTTATCAAGTGCTTCCAATTCTTCATTGATTTTATCGGTCCTGTTTAAAGAATAAACAAAAGAATCCTGTTCCACAAAATCACAATCAATTTCGTTGCATTTAACACGAAACTCATTTAATGCTTCCTGGTTAGAGTTATAATACAATTTTGCTTTTTCCAAGCCATATTCCTTTAAAATTTTACTGTAAATCAACGAGTGTTGCGATGTAATTTTGGCAGTTGTATTACGGGTAACACCATTACACACTCTGTCTGCTTCAACAAGTGCATACTGTACACCAAACTCTTGCAATTTGTGTGCAAGCAAAACGCCTGTAATACCCCCACCAATAATTAAAACATCAGTTCTCAAATCTCCTTTTAATGTCTTAAAATTTTTTAAATCTTCTGAATTTCCCCAAATTGAATTCATTATAAAATCACCAATAATATTATGTGAAGAAATTTTAAAAAAATTAAGGATAGCAAATGCTACCCTTTATTTTTATAAAATTATACAAATAAGACCGCTACAACCCTCATTTATTATCTTTTCAAGCGTTTCCTGGATTTTACCACGTGCGTCTTGTGGCATGTGACAAAGTTTGTTACGCAGACCTTCATTTACAAGCTCATTGAGAGATTTACCAAAAATATCTGATTCCCAGATTTTAAGCGGGTCTTCTTCAAATTCATTAAGAAGATATTTGATAAGTTCTTCAGACTGACTTTCGGTACCTACAACCGGTGCTACCTCCGTTTCAATATCTGCTTTTAAAAGATGAATTGACGGTGCTGATGCAGACAGTCTTACACCATAGCGACCACCTTGTTTTACAATTTCCGGTTCTTTTAATGTTAATTCATCGATATCAGGCATAACAATACCATAACCGGTTGCCTCAACTTCTTCTAATGCGCTTTCTAATCTGTCGTATTTCTTTTTGATTTTTGAAAGTTGATTAAGGCAGTTAACGAGACCTTGCTCACTACCAATTTCAAGTCCTGTTTGTTCTTCAATAATTTTGTAGAATAATTCGCTTTTTAAATTTGTAGAAATTATTGCAGTACCATTACCTAAATCAATTTTATTTATAGATGCTGTTGTTACATATTCATTGGACTCAATACCAACAAGTAATGAACCGATATCAGCAACACAGTTAATATCAACTGAAGATTCTTTAACAGAATTACAAAGCGAAGAACGAAGCCAATGGTCATGACTTAATGACATAACCCACGACGGAATTTCAACACTGATTTCCTGAACAGGAAAACGATAAAGTATTGAACTTAAAATTTCTGTTATTTCAATTTCTGTTAATTCAAGACAATTCACAGGAATAACCGGCACAGAATATTTATTTGAAAGTTCATTTGAAAGCGATACAACCTCTTGGGAAGCTGGTGAAACAGAGTTAAGAACTACAACAAATGGTTTGTTTATTTCTTTAAGTTCTTTTATTACTCTTTCTTCTGCCTCTTCATACTCCGCCCGTGGAATATCACTTATAGTGCCATCAGTTGTAACAACGAGACCAATTGTTGAGTGTTCGGTAATTACTTTTTCTGTACCTATTTCTGCTGCCATATTAAAAGGAACTTCGTCTTCAAACCAAGGTGTTTTTACCATTCTTGGTTGCTCATTTTCAATATACCCTAATGAACTCGGTACTATGTAACCTACGCAGTCAATGAGCCTTACATTAAGCGACGCTTTTTCAGGCAACTCAATTCTGACTGCTTCTTCAGGAATAAATTTTGGCTCTGTTGTCATAATAGTTCTGCCTGCTGCAGATTGTGGCAGTTCATCTTGTGCACGTTCTTTTTTATGTAAACTTTCGATATTGGGTATAACAAGCGATTCCATAAATTTTTTAATAAATGTTGATTTACCTGTTCTTACGGGTCCTACAACTCCTATATAAATATCACCGCCTGTTCGTGTTTCAATATCCTGATAGATAGTAGTATCTGTCATAAGTCCTTCCCCCTTGTACTTTCTATTATCTTTCTTTAAAAGATATGAAGAAGATGACAGTATTATTACACATATTTTTAATTTGACAGAACATATATATTGTAGTATAATTATTAATTATATTTAATCGACTCAAATTAAAACGAAGGAGTGTGTTAAGTTTGAAAGAAGCATTTTCCGATTTATTCTGGGAAGTTGTTGCAGATTTTAAAGATGCGTTGCCTTACCTTTGCAGACTTATTGTTTCTGCAATCTGCGGTGCCGGAATCGGTCTCGAAAGAACATTCAGACAAAAAGAAGCCGGGCTTCGTACACATATTATTGTCGCACTCGGCTCTGCTCTTATGATGATTGTAAGTAAATACGGATTTTTTGATTTATTCTTATATGATAATGTTAAGTTTGATGGTTCAAGACTTGCTGCTAACATAATTACAGGTGTCAGCTTTTTAGGTAGTGGTATTATTATTTATAAAGGCTCTATTAAAGGTCTTACAACCGCCGCCGGTATTTGGGCAACTGCAGGTATAGGTCTTGCAATTGGTGCAGGTATGTACGGAATAGGTGTTTACGCAACAATTGTTCTTCTTTTAATTCAGATTTTCATTCACAGATTTGTTCCTATTGAAAACACAGTTGCAACTTCAGTTAAATTAAAAATAAAAAATGACCCCGTTGCCCTCGACCATGTTGAAGAAATACTTCATAAAAAAGGTGTCGATATTATGACAACGGATATAGAGAAAAAAGATAATGTTATTTATTGTAAATTTGATTTAAAAACGCACAACGCTTTTTCATTCAATGAAATTAAAGAGATTTTGAAAGATGATGAATATATAATTTCGATTTCGCTTTGATGTCAGGTATTAGGTTTTAGATGTTAGATAATAGAACACGGATAATTGAGAAAACTCAATTATCCGTGTTTTTAAATTCATCCAAATCATAATACTTACCACTGAATCTACCAAAAAAGTCTTTTTCGCTATTCTGGTTTACAACAAATACCCTATTGGTTTTATAGAGTATTGCGATTTTGTTGTGTTCGCCCTTTATATTTGCAAAGTGTTTTTTTATTTTTTTATAGAGTGGGTCATCTACTTTGAATATTACAGGAATCTGCAAAGCAGACGAGCAAGAAAGCAAATCACAAAGAATAGTTTCTCTTAATATTTCTTCGTCTGCATAATCTTTAAAGAAATAATAAATATGAACTGCGTAATCCGAAAGGTTCATTTTGTTTCCATCTATTTCATTACCGAATTTATAGAAAAGCTGGAACGGTGTAAAGATTTTACTACCTATTAAATACTCAAGTGTCAATAAAAATCTACCGCTGTTATAAAGTCTTTCTAAAGCATCTTCACATTTTTTGAGTTTTATAATTTCTTCATTTGAAAGCCACGGTGTTTCAGTAACTTCGTACGGTGGATTTTGTGAGTATTTGCAAGGATATTTTTCAGGATACTTTCGCATATCTGCTCCGTAAAGAAGTTTTAAAAAACCCATCTGAAGCATATTAGCGCCTAATGAGTAACCAATATCAAAACTTCTTTCAAAACTTTTTAAATCTTCTCCTGTAAGTCCTGCAATCAAATCAATATGAATATGCATATTTTTGAATGAAATTAAGCGTTTAATGTTTTCAATAAGTTTCTTTGTGTCAGTCTTTCTGTTAATCGCCTTTAAAGTATTTTCGTTAAAAGACTGCATACCAATTTCTAACTGAAACAATCCCTTTGGTGCTTTTTCTAAAATATTAAAAGTTTCTTCTTTTAATATATCACCTGCTATTTCAAAATGAAAACAAACATTTTCCGGAATTTTGTCACCACGATTATCTATTATAAATTTAATAATTTCATCTGCTCTTTTTGCATTAGCGTTAAAGGTTCTGTCTATAAATTTAACAGTCTGAGTACCACTGTTGGCAACTTTAATTATATCTTCTTTAACTTTTTCTAAATCGAAAAATCTCAAGGGTGACGTGTTACCGGAAAGGCAAAAAGCACATCTGAATGGGCAACCACGACTTGTTTCAATATAAGTAATTTTACCATTAAGATTGTTGAAGTACTCGTCACTATAAGGACTCACAGGTGTACCCAAATACTCTTTTTCCGGAACACTTACAATCTCGCCAAAATTTCTGTAAGATAAACCAGGAACAGTTGATATATCACCATTATTTGATAGTACATCTAATAATAATGGATATGTTTCTTCGCCCTCACCTGAAAGCACATAGTCAATAAATTTATAATTTTCTAAAACATATTCCATTTGATTAAGCATTTTATAAGCAATATCTTCTGGACTAACATCTTTATTTAATAATTCATAAGTATCTGGATATAAATATCCTTCTAAAGCATATCTAATTTTACTATTTTTTACGTCTTCTG
>JAFSBS010000318.1 GCA_017437165.1 Clostridia bacterium | reverse complement strand
GTTTTCAAAATCTATTGGTAATGTTTTCATTCGTTAATATCTCCTAATTCCATCTCTGCATAAAGCATACACATTGTAACAGATGCAATAGCGGCGGTTTCCGTGCGAAGAATTCTGCTACCTAAAGAAATAATCTTACCGTTTTTTTCGGTTGCAAGGTCTATTTCTTTCCCTTCAAAACCACCTTCCGGACCAATTAAAATTCCGACTGTATCGCCTTTTTTAATAAGCGATAATCCTTCTTTTGTCGCTTTCATACCGTCTTTATTTTCATAAGGCACTAAAAGAACCGAAAGTTCTTCTGTTTTTTCTAAAAATTGTTTATAAGAAATGATATCATTCACCTTTGGAATAATAACACGTTTGCTCTGTTTTGCGGCACTTTCTGCAATAGATTGCCAACGCTCTTTTTTACTTTTCTTTTTCTTTTCTTCAATTTTTACAACACATCTGTTCATTTCAACAGGTGTAATTTCTTCTACACCTAATTCTACCGCTTTTTGAATTATGAGTTCCATTTTATCGCTTTTTGGTAACCCTTGAAATAAATGAATTTTTATGGGCAAATTGGTATCGTGGTAATTTTCTTCAACAATTTCAGCTTTTATGTAATCAGAAAAAATTTCGATTTTGCAAAGTGATGCTTGTCCGTTACAACTAACTAAAATTTCATCACCGGTTTTCATACGAAGTACATTACTTATATGATTAAAGTCCGACTCCGTAATTGTAAAATAATTGCCCTGTTTTTCACTTTCATCTACAAAGAAGTTATACATATTACCATCCTTTCTTAATATACTCATCTGCTTCTTCTCTTGATTTAAAAATCACAATTTGTTTTTCATTTTTATATTTTTCAAGTAATTCGTATATTTTCGGTAGAGATTTTTCTTTAAATTCTTTAATAAACCCTGCAAATTCAGGGTCTAATTCTGTTTCAATCCAAGGCATATCATATCTGCCTTTACCAAGTCTTTCAGTAGCACCTTGCATACAGACTTCAGTAGGTAAATCAAATAAAATTACTGTATCGCATTCTTTTAAACGCATTTCAATTGTTCTGTTATAATTCCCGTCAATTATCCACTCTGTTGTAGCAAATATCTCTTTTATTCGCTCGTCAAATTCCTCTCTTGAAATATGGGTTTTATCAGGTTTATGCCACACCGCATCAAGATAATATAACGGAAGTTTTGTTTTCTTTTGTAACTTCTCTGCAAAGGTTGTTTTACCACTACCCGGGCAACCTATAATTATTACTTTTTTCATTTGTTTTCCCTAACAAATCTTTCTATGTACCCTATTTGTGTAGGCATTATATTTTCAGGTAATTCATCTAAACCAAAAAATCTTAACTCTGTGCTTTCCCCATCAGGTTTTAATTCACCAGAAAATTCATTTATTATATACACAACATCAGTATAGTAAACTTCATCTTTATTCGGGTAAACCATATGAACATTAGCTTTAATATCAAATAATTTTGGATTTGCAATATCTAAATTAGTTTCTTCTTTAACTTCCCTTGCTAACGCTTCTTCTAAAGTTTCATTTAATTCAATGGCACCACCAGGAACACACCATTCGCCTGTATCAGTTCTTTTTTCTAAAAGCAATCCTTTTTCTTTATTATAGAGAATACCCATTGCTGCAACCGACATAATAGGTGCGTGTCCTACAAATTTTCTCATATCACCAATGTAGCTCATAATAATTCTCCTATAATTTACTCAATTTATATTTTAGTTTCTCAAATACACTCCGTTTTGGTGGATTCTTATCCCAAACCCATTCTAATTCATCTATTGTTGATGTACCATTTTTCAATGCTTTGATTTCTTCAATGCATTTTTCTGTTGCCATTTTTATATATTCATCTGCCATTTGTTGAGTAAAGAAAAATGCTTTGCCGTTATCATACTTTTCAAAATCTGTTTTGAAATCACTTGATAACTGTTGCAAATCAAATGGATAAATATTAAAAATCGGTTCTTGGTTTGTATCATCGGGAATTATCAAACAGTTAGAAATATTATATTTATCAACTACATAATTGTTTAGCAATTTATAATCGTTATGTAACCTCTCTATGTTTCCCTTTGGATATGGGTCCCAGTTGTGTAATGAATAAACGAAATATCTGAATATTATGTCTTGTATCAAATGCACGTAATACCCCAGATACAATTCGTCGTTTTTTAATTGTTCTTTATAAGTTTCACGAAACCAAGCTAAT
>JAFSBS010000317.1 GCA_017437165.1 Clostridia bacterium | reverse complement strand
GTTCATGTTGTTGATGATGTAGCTTTTGATATAATTGCACTTTATAAAGAGAAAAATGCTGAAGAAATAACAGAAATCATAACGAGAGAATATCCCGAAGAAAATCTTACTGATAAAGATATTATTGAATGTCTGGAAGATATTAAATCATTAGAAGAAAGTAAAAAACTTTTTACTCCCGATACTTATGAGGATATGGCATTTGATTTTAAAAACAGAAATACTGTTTTAAAAGCAATGTGTCTTCACGTAGCACATACTTGTAACCTTAATTGTGAGTATTGTTTTGCAAGTCAGGGCAAGTATCATGGCGAAAGAGCGTTAATGGATTTTGAAACAGGGAAGAAAGCCCTTGATTTTCTTATTGCAAATTCGGGTACCCGTCACAATTTAGAGGTTGACTTTTTTGGTGGCGAACCTTTAATGAATTGGGATGTTGTAAAAAAACTTGTTGAATATGCGAGAGAACAAGAGAAAATCCATAACAAAAATTTCCGTTTCACTCTTACTACAAACGGAATTTTAATTGATGACGATGTTATAGAATTCTCAAACAAAGAGATGAGTAATGTTGTTTTGAGTCTTGATGGCAGAAAAGAAGTTCATGACAGATTAAGAAAAGATTATCTCGGTAACGGCAGTTATGATATAATTGTGCCTAAATTTCAGGAATTCGTTCGACGCAGAGGTAATAAAAGTTATTATATGCGCGGTACTTTTACACACGAAAACACGGATTTTACAAATGACATACTACACATGGCAGATTTAGGTTTTACAGAATTAAGTATGGAACCTGTTGTTTGTGCGCCTGACGATAAAAGTGCTTTAACTAAAGAAGATTTACCAATTCTTTTTGAACAGTATGAAATTCTTGCTAAAGAGATGATAAAGCGTCAGAGAGCAGGTAAACCAATTACATTTTATCACTATATGCTCGATTTGAAACACGGGCCGTGCATTTATAAAAGGATTTCGGGTTGTGGTTCAGGTACAGAGTACGTTGCAGTAACGCCAAATGGGGATATTTATCCGTGTCATCAGTTTGTAGGTGATAAAAAATATCTTTTGGGTAATATTTACGATGGTATTACAAATACTGAAATACAAAATGAATTTAAGCTTTGTAATGCTTATGCAAGACCTGATTGTAAGGATTGTTGGGCAAAACTTTACTGTTCGGGCGGTTGTGCAGCCAACTCATATCACGCAACAGGCAAAATAACAGGCGTTTACGAATACGGTTGCGAATTGTTTAAAAAACGTATTGAATGCGCCGTTATGATGAAAGTAGCAGAACAGGAATGAAAAATTTATGGACACACCAATTATTGACTTTGTAAAGAACTATAATGAAGTCAGAACGACTCGGTTTCATATGCCGGGTCATAAGGGTGTGTCTTTTTTAGGTTTTGAAAATATTGATATAACTGAAGTCAGAGGAGCAGATGATTTATCTTGCCCTGATGGCATAATAAAAAAAAGTGAAGAAAATGCTGCAAAACTTTTTAATACAAAATATACAGTATTTTCAACGGGTGGGTCAACTCAGTCAATAAACGCAATGCTTTATCTTGCGTTTTTAAATAGAAACAGCAATGAAAAACCCTTTGTGGTAGCGGGTAGAAATGCTCATAAATCGTTTGTGTTTGCAGCAGCAAAAATCGGGTTTCAGATTGAGTGGATTTTCCCTGAAAAAAGCAATAGTATATGCAGTTCAGTAATAAAAAAAGAAGATTTAGAAACTAAATTAAATTCTTTGAAAGAAAAACCATTTGCGGTTTATATAACGTCCCCCGATTATTTAGGTGCTGTAACTGATATAAAATCGCTTTCAGCAGTTTGTAAAAAATATAACATACCATTACTTGTAGATAACGCACACGGTGCTTATTCTGCATTTTTGCAAAAACCTTTTCACCCTATAATAAATGGAGCAGATATGTGTTGTGATTCTGCACACAAAACGTTGCCGGCACTCACGGGTTGTGGTTATCTTCACATTGCAAAAGATGATAAATTTAATTTTAGCGAAAATATACATAACGCCATGACAATTTTCGGGTCAAGCAGTCCATCATATTTAATGTTGCAATCACTTGATTTGTGTAATAAATATATAAGCGAAGAAATAAAAAATGATTTATCATATTGTGAGGAGAAAATTGTTGAAATAAATGAAGTTTTAACATTAAAACAAATTAAAAATATTTCACAGGAACCGCTTAAAATCACACTTGATTTTTCAGGTGTGGCAAAAGGCGGGTTTGAAATAGCAGAGCATTTCAGAAAATATAATATTGAATTTGAATATTGTGATAATGATTTTGTAGTCTTTATGTTAACTGCACAAAATTCAGCTGAAGATTTCGAACGGTTAAAAGAATCGATAATCAATTTACCTGATTTTATTGAAAAAAATGAGCAGAACGAGTTTTTGTTTATTTCAGGAAATCAGAAAGTAACCATAAGAGAAGCTCTTTTCAGCAAATCTGAAGAAATACCTGTTGAAGAATCCGAGGGGAGAATTTGTGCTTCACCAACAGTTTCTTGTCCACCGGCAATACCAATAGTAGTAAGCGGAGAAGAAATAACAACTGAACATATCAAGTTATTGAAATACTATGGTAAAAAAACAATCAGAGTAATTAAATAAATGCATTTTATCAAATTTAGTTTATGGTAAACTTAAAATGATAAAATGCATTTTATTTTATGAAAAACTAGACCGAATCTTACTCGTACATATCCGCTGTTTCTTGTGCTTTTTTCTTTATTTCATAAATCAAATCATTTGGTGATTTTACCTTTACTCTTGGACCGAATTGTAAAATCCACGCAATAAGACCTTCGCTTACTGCGGCATTTGTTTTTAAGACGAAGGAGTTTTCATCGTTTTTTTGAATTTTTACGGATTTACCGAATCGGTCAAGCATAACATCAAGTAAATCATTGTTGCATATAAGTTGAATTGGTTTAGGTTCACCGCTGAACATATTGAAAGATTTATTGGCATAATCAGCGGCATCAAATTTATGAGTGTAATTTGAAACTTCGGAAAAATGACGGGCTTTTTCTGTGGTAAGTGAAACGGATTTTATTCTGTCAATTCTTACGTGCATTAAATTATTGTATTTTTCATTGTTGCATATTAAATAATAACTGTCATTCGACCATATAAGTGCATAAGGACTTACTTTATGTGTTTTTTCTTCTGTTGCAGTTTTGAATTCTTCAGTTATTTTTCTTTTTTGATAGACTATTTCTACTTTTAGATTTTTATTTATTGCTTTATCTAATTCACTTATGGTGTAATATATTCTTTCATTTGAGGTCTTTGGTCTTTTTTCAACATAGACTTGTGAATGCAGGGTTTTTGCCTGTTTTTCAGAAAGGAAACTTTCAAATTTTTCTACAAGTTCAGCAGTTTTATTTACTGAAATAAAATTAGCTGCCTGAATTGCATCAGAAATGAGTCTTATTTCAGCTTCCTGGAATTTTCTTTCGCCTAAGAAATAACCTGCGTTACCTCTTTCAGTTGATTTTATAATATCGTAACCGAATTCCCTTAAAACATCTATATCTTTGTAAATGGATTTTCTTTCTGCAGAAATTCCTTCATTCTGTAATTTATCACAAAGTTCAACTGCAGTGAGAGAGTGTTCCTCATCAGTATATTTTTCTAAAATATTTGCAAGAACAAGTAATTTTAATTTGGAATTTTTTACACCAGCCATTTTATGACACCTCACTTATGTTTATAATACCAAAAATATGAAATCAAGTCAATAAACTATAAAAGTTGTGCAGTTGACAAGAGTTTAAATAATTGGTAAAATAAAGAAAAAGGGCAGAAAGGATGGTCTTTATGGTAAATGGCGTTTTAGGTTACTCAAATTATTATAACAATAACGAGTCTTTAATACGTGGTGTGGATATGGCAAGCGAAGTAGAAAAGGTAACCCATAATGCAATTCCTGTAAAGCAGGCTACCGATACTGCTCAGAGTAATGCTTCAAATTATGGAGGTTTCAGCAAATCAAGTCATTTTGAGGGTAGTGTAAATGGTTTTGCCAATCAGACAAAAATGAAAGTCTTAGGTGAAGATGAATTAGCATTACTTAAAAGAACTGATGATGTTAAAACTCCGCAAGAAGTTATGGAAGACAGTGAATGTAAAACTTGTGCAGAAAGAAAATATCAGGATGGTTCAGACGATCCCGGTGTTTCGTTTAAAACTGCTGCACATATTTCTCCTGAACAATCCGCTTCAAAAGTAAGAAGTCACGAGTATGAACACGTGGTAAGAGAACAGGCAAAAGCAGACAGGGAAGGTAAAGAAGTTGTAAGCCAGAGTGTTAAACTTCATACTGATGTTTGCCCGGAATGTGGGAGAGCATACGTTTCAGGCGGTGTTACAAGCACAGTAACCAAGGGCAAAGCGGAACAATCTGTAAAGGCGGAAAAACAAGAAGAAACAGGTACAGTTGAATAATAATTTTATAAAACTATAAAACTGTTGATTGGTTAGCTCCAATTGACAGTTTTCTTATTTACAAATTTAAAAAATAGGTGTATAATTATTTCTATATGTCAAAAAGCGAAAGTGTGGTGTTACTTGTGGTAGGACTTAAAATTGGTCTTGATATTGGTACAGGAAATGTTACTGCAGCAATTGAAGGTAAAGGTGTCGTTTTATGCGAACCGGCGGTTTTAGCACTTGAAAGAGAAACGGGTAAAGTACTTGCCGCAGGTAAAGAAGCTCTTAATATGACCGGAAGATGTCCCGATGCAATAAAACTTGTGCGTCCACTTCTTTCCGGTGGTATTTCAAATCTTGAAAACAGTAAATTGCTTTTGAGGAATTTTATTGAAAGAATTACTAAAAATAAAATTTTTAAACCTACTGTTGCCGCAACAATGCCGGCAGGTCTTACAAATCTTGAAAAAAGGAATATTTTAGAATGTATTTTAAATGCGGGTGCAGGCAGAGCAGTTTTGATAGAAGAACCACTTGCTGCGGCACTCGGTACCGGTGTTATGTTAGATAAACCATATGGTACCATGATTGTAAATGAAGGTGCGGGAACAACAAGTGTAGCAGTTATCACTATGGGTAGCGTTGCAGTCGCTAAAAGTGCAAAAATCGGCGGTAGCGATATGGATAAAAAAATAAAAACGCATTTAAAAACCAATCGTGGTGTGGCGGTAGGCAAATTGACTGCCGAGGAATTAAAAATTATTTTAGGTGGAGCAGAAATTCGTGACGAAAGTATAGTGGCTATTTCAAAAGGAAAAGATATGACTGACGGAATGCCTATGTTTTTTGAAGTTACTGCAGAAGAAATACATTTTGCTATAAGAGAATGTATCGAGGAAATCTGTAAAGCGATAACAGAAGTTTTAGAGGTTACACCACCCGAATTAGTTAATGACATTACTGATGATGGTATTTTCCTTTGTGGTGGTGTTGCTAGTATGTATGGACTTGATAAATTCATTGAAAAGCAAACAGGGATTAAGGTGAAAATCCCGGGCAGGGAAACAGAAATTGCCGCTTTGGGTGCTTTAAGAACATTGGTTGAAGAAGATTATCTTTCGCAAAATGGATATCATTTTGTAACATTAGAAACAATTGGAGTTTGATTATGAAATTAC
>JAFSBS010000316.1 GCA_017437165.1 Clostridia bacterium | reverse complement strand
CAATTGGCACCGTGGGATTATCTAAAGGTCTAACCCCAACTTTATCAGGAATTTCAAAACTCGTACTGATGATGTTGATGTTTGGTGGCCGAGTCGGTGGACTCTCATTATTTCTTTCTTTAGCAGAAAAGAAAGTTAATGCACCAATTGACAGACCAAAAGAAAATGTTATTGTAGGTTAAAATTTATTTTATATAATTTTATACAGGAGAAATAGTTATGCAATCAATACTTGTAATTGGCGTAGGCAGATTTGGCAAACATTTAGCAAAAACAATGCTTGATCTCGGAAATGACATTGTTATAGTAGATAAAAACGAAGAAAAAGTTGAAGCTCTCAACAGTATTTTCCCCGACTCATTTATCGGCGACTGTAAAAACGAAGGTGTCCTTCGTTCACTGGGCATAAATAATTTTGACATTTGCTTCGTTTGTATAGGCAGAGATTTTCAGGCATCTTTAGAAATCACCTCTTTGCTTAAAGAATTAGGGGCTAAAAAGGTTGTCTCTGTTGCAAAGCGTGACAGACAGGCAAACCTTTTAAAGAAAATCGGTGCAGATGACACAATCTACCCCGAAAGAGAAATAGCAGAAAAAACCGGTATTAAATATAACGCAAAGAATATTTATGATTTAATCCAGATTACAGATGAATATGCAATTTACGAAATCCCTGTTTTAGTTAGTTGGATTGGTAAAACCATTCAGGAAGTAGATGTCCGTAAGAACTATAAAGTAAACATTATTGTTATTAAAAACGGCGACAGAGTAACAGGTGCTCCCGGTGCTAACTACAAATTCGTTGAGAATGACCACATAATGATTTTAGGTACTCAACACGATGTATTCAAATTAGCAAATAAAACATAAAACTAAAGAAGCCATCAGCAAATCAATGATTTGTAGATGGCTTCTTAATTTTGATATTTTCTATAGGTAACTGTGCTAATATTATTGCTATAAATACTAATATACAACCGAAAATCTCATTACCCGTAAGTCGTTCGCCGAACACCGCACCTGAAAGTGCCGCAAACACCGCTTCAAGACTCATTAAAAGACTTGCAACTGTCGGGCTTAAATTCTTTTGAGATACAATCTGCAATGTGTAAGCGACACCCGATGATAAGACACCTGCATAAAAGATTGAAATAAATGCATCTTTAATCAAAGCAAAGTCAATTGTTTCAAAAATCAACGCAGTAACAAGCGATAATATACCGACAACAAAAAACTGCACCAAGGAAAGACGGACTCCGTCAACTTTTTTTACAAAGTGGTCAATTACCATAATGTGTACACCGAAACAAACCGCACAAAGTATAAGCATACAATCGCCGAAATTCAATGCACTTGTTTCACTCACACATAAAAAATACATTCCAAGGACCCCGAGTGCTATACACACCCACATAAAAGGTTTAACTTTTCTTTTTAGAAACAACCCTAAAATTGGTACTGCCAATATGTAAAGAGTAGTTAAAAAACCTGATTTACCTACCCCCGATGAAATGATACCGATTTGTTGTAACGCTGATGCAAAAAACAACACAAATCCACAAAGCGAACCGCCTAATATTAAATCTTTTGAAAAGAATGTTTTGTATTCGTTATGTTCACCTACACCCGATTTCTGTCCTTTTTTATAAACTACAAGAGAAACCGGTATAAGTGTTAACACACCTAAAAATGAACGTGATGCCAAAAATGTAAATTGCCCTAAAATATCTAATGCTTCACTTTGTGCAACAAAAGCACTACCCCATATAAATGCCGCAAGGGTCAATAAAAGCGATGCTGCTAATTGTTTTTTTCTTTCTTGTTTTAATGCCATAGTTTAACCTAATAACTCCCGAACTCGTTTTGCTCTTAACATATCTCTGCCGTTTCTGTCTAAAGGTCTGTCAACAGAAAGCGATATTGTCGCAGGTTGCATATTTATCATCATACCTTCAATTTTTGCAGTATCTATATTTATAAGACCTTTAACCGCGCCAAGACGAACTAATGACATAAGTTCCATAAGTTCATCTGTATCAATGAGTCTTGCATATTTCAAAGTACCGTAAGCTCTGAAAATTTTATCTTCAGTAGCATTTGATTTTAAAATTTCTTCTCTTGCACTTCTCTCTTGTGCTGCAATCTGCAAAGCAATAGATTTCAAATTTTCTATTGCTGCCTTTTCAGAAATGCCTAAAGTAATACTGTTGCTTAATCTGAACAAATCGCCTTTAGCCGCAGCACCTTCGCCGTAAGAACCACGGAGAGTAAGCCCTAATTTCTGTACAGTCGAAATAAGTTTAGGAATTTGCATAAGACTTGCAAGACCGGGTAAATGAAGCACTACAGATGCTTTCATACCTGTACCTATTATAGTCGGGTCTTGTGTTAAATAACCTATTCTTTCGTCAAACGCAAAATTAAGTTTTTGGGATAACGCATTATCTATTTCATTTGCGGTTTTGTATGCTTCATCAAGTGAAAATGCCGCATACATAACCTGAAAACGAATATGGTCTTCTTCATTGAGCATAACGCTGACTGCTTCATCATCTGTAATCAAAAGCGCTCTGCCGTCTCTCGACGAAGCAAATTCAGGACTTATAAGATGTCTTTCTGCGAGAGATACAACTTCATATTGAGAAAGCATTTTCATTTCGAGATAATTAAAGTTATAATCTCCGAGAGATGAAGCAGCATCTTTAATAATTGAATTAACTTTTAATTTATCTTGTAAAGATAGCATTTGCGGGAATGGAAATTCTCTTAAATTTCTGACGAGATGCACACTTGTACTTATTATAACATCGTTTTGCGCACCTGTGCCTAAATACCATTTTGCACCCATTATTTTGCACCCCCGAGTAAAGCATTGATTTCATCTCGCAACTGTGCCGCTAATTCAAAATCTTCGCGTTCAACAGCAAGTTTAAGTTGTTCTTTTAAATCATTAACATCAATCTGCGGTGCTTGTACTGTTTCCGAAAAATTTTCAGGTATTTTACCCTGGTGGGTTGTTTTACCGTGAATTTTTCTTAATGTTGGCAAAAGTTTATCATAAAAAGTAACGTAACACTCTGCACAACCTACTCTGCCACTTTCCGCTATATCCGAAAAACTTTTTCCGCAAAGTGAGCATCTTAAAGTACTGCTACCCGAAAGAGTTTTTTCGCTTCTGCCGAGTAAATCGCTGAAAAGGTCACTGAAACCAAGACCAAAACTGCCGAAACTATCGCCATAACCGAGTGAACGGGCACAATCTGAACAAAGATGAACCTCAGTAGCACTTCCGTTTATTATTCTTTTCATGTGCATTTTTGCTTCATTTTTCTGACAATTCTGACAAAGCATAAAAGCACCCCCGTGGATTTATAATATACTTTATTTATTATAAATCAAATTGCGATTTTATTCAAGAGAATTATTGATTGAATTAAGAATTTCGGAAGGCTTCGCATTTTAAAGTGCTGAATGCTGAGTGATGATTTATAATAATTGAAAATTGAAAGTTGAAAATTGAAAATTTCGGAACTGCGTTGGCAATTATAATTGAATAACAAAAAGATAAGTTCTATCATTTAAAGTTTATTGTAAACTAAAAATGATAGAACTTGTCGTTTTTATTGAACAATAATTATAATCAAGTCCGTTCGGCACTTATAAAAAACTTCACCTTTTTACCGAACCACTTGCTTTATAAGCACTTCTCTCGCTACCATTTAAAGCTCTTACTGTGTAGCGATATAT
>JAFSBS010000315.1 GCA_017437165.1 Clostridia bacterium | reverse complement strand
ATGACATTCCTTAAAGAAATAGTTGCCGGTGCTTTAAAAGCTGCTTACAACGATATGAAACCGGGTACACTTACTTTTGCACAGAAAGATATTGGTGAAGAATACTTCAACAATAAAAACAGACCTACATCTGATACAATTATGTCAGAACTTAACAGATTTGTATTCACACCGGATGATAAAAACTTCCGCCCTACAATGATTATTAACATTGCTGCTCACCCTGACGTTGCAGGTCTTCCTACATCTTCAAACTCCGGTAGAGAAATCTCAGGTGACTATGTTTATTACTGTGGCGAATTGCTTAACAAAGCAGGTTACAACTTTATGTTCTTTAACGGTGCTATTGCCGGTATTTATATGAGTCGTGGAATTTCAGGCGACGGTGTTGATACTCCGAAAAGATACCACGAATCAATGAGATATGGTCACGAAATTGCAAGACTTGCTCTTGCTTTGACATTAACAGAAGAAGAAATTGAAGCAGACCAACTTCTTAACTGCGCAGATGAAGTTGCACAATACGATATCGGTACAGTTGGTGGCAAAAAAACAGATTATACTCTTTGGTATAAAGATTATGACTACGCAATAGCAACTGATGAAAACGGTGAAGAATACGAACAAATCATTGCTATGAACAGTTGGGAACCTGTTACTGAAACTGTTGTTGAGCCTTACCTCAATTTAGCAATTAAGAGAGTTGAAGTAAGAGTTTCAAACGACCTTATTCAAGCTGTTGGTAAACTCAATATGGCAAACTACGATGTATTTGAAAGTAAAGATATAAACGGTAAAAAGATTTACACAACTTTCACTGAGATTGGTTACATTGAGTTTGGTAGCAAGTTCAAAGCAGTTATGCTCCCCGGTGAAATTTGCCAGGACCTTATTGTTGGCGGTTCTTCAGTTGATATGGGTGTTACAGGCGAACCTTTCACACATAGTCTTGTTTGTGATACATTTGGTCAAGGCACAATGTGCTTCGGTCTTATGAATGACGCTATTGGTTATGTAGTTCCCGATAACGACTACACAATGGGCGACCCGGCAAACCATTACCACGAACTTATTTCTCTTGGTCAATATGTTGCTTCTGCCCTTATGGATGGACTTGTAGAACTTAAAGCTGAAATTGATGCAAGATAATTTTTAAAACAAAACAATTGGTACAATCGTGTTAAATGATTGTACCAATTTTAATGAATGGAGTTGTTTTTATGTTAAAAGTCGGTGTTGTAGGTGTTGGTGGCATAAGCGGTGCCCACATTCCTGCTTGGGAAGAAATTAAAGACGTAGAATTGGTTGCTCTTTGTGATATTCGTCAGGAGCGACTTGATCAACACCCAAAAAAACGTCATTATAATGATTTTAAAGAAATGCTTGAAAAAGAAGAACTTGATATTCTTGATATCTGCCTCCCCACCTATCTTCATGCAGATTATGCAATAATGGCGATGGAAAAAGGCATAAATGTTATTTGTGAAAAGCCAATTTCTTTAAATGAAGAAGACGTTGAGAGAGTTTACTCAACTGCCAAAAAGAACAATGTTAAATTTATGATTGCACAGGTTTTAAGATTCTGGCCAGAGTACGAATTGTTAAAAGAGATTTTTGATACAGAAAAATATGGTAAGCTTCTTTCCGGTACAATGACAAGACTTGGTTGCTACCCAAAATGGAGTTGGGACGGTTGGATGATGGATGAAAAAAGAAGTGGTTTAACACCATTTGATTTACACATTCACGATCTTGACTTTATGGTTTACGCTTTTGGAAAACCTAAAAAAGTTGCTCACCAATTCCGTTCCAAAAGGCCAGACCAGGATTTTATAAGCGTTACTTATGACTTTGGTGATTTTTCAATCAATTCTGAAGCTTCATGGTACGCTACAAGCTATCCTTTCACTGCAGAGTTCCGCTTCCAGTTTGAAGATGCTTTGGTTTCAAATGAAAATGGTAAAATGCAGATTTTCTTAAGAGATGGTAAAATTGACCTTTCAGCAGAAGCTGAGGGCGATACAGGTGATATTAACTTACCAAAGAGTGACGCTTATGCAAATGAAATCAAATATTTCCTTGATTGTGTTATAAATGACAAGGCGGTTGAGAAAGTTAAGAGCGACGAACTTTTAACTGTGCTTAAAATTTTGAACAACCTTTAAATTTAGTATGGCTAGTGTGCTAGTTGCTAGTATTTATAAAAATAACAAGTTCTATCATTTAATTTTTTGTAAACTAAATGATAGAACTTGTTCTGTTTCCTGTTTCCTGACCTCTGATTATTTTTTCTTTTTAATTACAATTACTGCTATTGCACCTGCAATAATTATTACAGCAACAACCGAAATAATGATTATTGTTTTGTTATCTGTATTTTTCTCGTTTGTATTTTGAGAATTGACTATTGTAGTTTTTTCTGTTGTTTTTGGAGCTTCGACAGAAGTATTTTGGGTTAAATTTTCAGTTGTTGTTTCATTCGGGGTTGTTGTCGGATTCTCATTTGTACCTTGTGAATCAACCTTTATATTACTTTGAGTTGTTTTCGGAGCTTCATTTGACGGTTTTTTCGTAGTTTTTTCAGGTTTTGGAGCATTGGTTGTAGGTGCTTCGGTTACTTCTGAAGTGTTTACAACTTTGAACGGGTAAAATTCTGCAGTGCCATCATAACCAGTATAAACATCTTGGTATGTTTCTTTGTTATCTACATATACAACTAAATCCTCATGGCACAAAGCGAATGTACTTCTATATTCAAAATCTTCACAGGATGCTTCTGCGATTTCAACCCTACCTATAAGTCTTACTTTTTTGAGATTTTCGCAAGAATCAAAAGCGCCTCCCAAAAATGAACCGCTTGGAACTGTCAAAGTTGTTAAAGACGGTAAATGACAGAAATTGTAATCTTCAATACAACCTATAAAAACCGGGCCTAAAAAATTGATTTCACTTAAACTGTCACAATCATAGTAGAAACTACGTTCCCATATTTTAACACCGGCAGGAATAGTAATAGAAGTTAAAGAGGGGCACTTATTAAAACAGCCCAATATTTCTGTTAACGAGTTTGGCAAAACGACCTCTGTTAAGTTGTTAAGACGCGAAAAAGAAACTCGTATGGAGGTTATACCTTCTTCAATTATCAGTTTTTTTACACTATAGTCATCTTCTTCACGCTCGTAATAAGTATGATAATCAGGTCTTGGAAGTCCATCCGGATACAGCGCCTCAACTGTTCCCGTACCGGAAACAGTAAGCGTTCCTGTTGTTTCATCAAAGGAAGTGCTCCATGTTTTTTCCGGTTCTTCATTTTCTGCAAAAGCACTTAATGAAAATACTCCCAAAAGCATAACAGCAACCATAAGCACAGAAATTATTTTTTTCATAAATATTCTACCTCTCTTTTTTATGTTTACATATATATGTGTTTTTAAAAACCAATTTGTTGACATTTTTTGCAAAAAAATTTTTAAAGCAGTATTTACATTAACCTTTTTATCTCTCATTTATATATAACAAAAACGCAAAATGCTACACAAAAATTTTCTATTTTTCGAAATTTCGGATAAACGAACAAAAAAGCTATTGCAATTTTAGTCAATTGCAATAGCTTTTTAAAATTCAATTCACTTTACAAATCAAAGAATTTCAACTGTACCGTCTTCGTAAACTTTGATTTTATCGCCTGTTTTAACAGTATTTAAAAATTCTTCACCAAGGCAGTCAACTGTTGGCATTGGAGAATCTGTCCAAACTGCTGCTAAAACTGCACCTGCTGCTGCGAGTGAGTCAATATGTTCTGAGAAGAGCATACAAGCAGGAGCTCTGTCCATTGCTTTTGCACAGTAAAGAACCATACCGCCTGTTGTTGAACCGATTGTCTGTGGGAGACAAAGAGCTGTACCAACCATTGGTTTTTCAAAAATATCTGTGTTGTTCTGGTCACCACATTTAGCAGATTTATCGCCAAACTGAAGTGCGTTCTGGAATGAAGCAAGGGTATTGAAACCATTGTGAGATACAAGAGCAGTTGCTTCAACTGTACCCGGTACTACCGGACGACCTTTAAATGTTTTCATCTTATTTTGCCCCCTTTGTGATTATATCAAGAATCTCGCTGTCTGTGTAGTAACGAGAAGTTGTATATGTTCTTAATTTATTTGAGTTTGTAATAACCGGCATTTTCTTTGCGAGTGGGTTATTCATATACATAAGTGGGCAGATGTAACTGAGAACTACGCCTGTTGCTTCAAGTTTTGCAGCATATTCTGTTGCTTTGAATTCTTTAACAACTGCAGGAGCAGCAGTAAATACTGTTGGAATTGCAACCTTGCTTTTACCACTTTTCTTTAAGCCTTCTACAACGTTGTCAGTCCATTCTCTTAATTCAGCGTGTGAAAGATGTGGGCAACCAATAAAGCAAAGTTTAGGTGTTGCGTTCTTATCTTTCCACATAACAGGGTAAGAATTTTTAACTCTTTCGAGTTCTGCGTCATCAATTACATAAGTTTGAGCGCCCTCTGCAATAATGCTTTCGCCCATTTCAACAGCTTCAGGTGTAAGACCTTCAATGTGATAAAGACCAACTGCACCGTTTGATGCTGTTGCTGCACCGAAGTTTTTAAGATATGATTTTGTATCATCATCTAATTCTGTACCAATCCAGTTTGTAAGACCTTTAACAAAAGGAACATCTTCCATAACCTTCATACCAATAGCACTACCTAAAACCTGTGCTTCCGGTTTTTTAGTTGTTTTAACTTCAACAATCCATGTAGCTTTTCTGCCTTCGTCAGTTACAAGACCGAAGTAAGGAACAAAACCTACAATTGAACCCATAAGTTCAATAATACCTGAGTTACGGTTGCAACGAGCACCTAAAACAGAGTTAGCGTAAACAACTGCGCTTGATTCTGCCCATGAAAGAACATCACCTTTCTTAGGGATGTTACCAACTTCGTTCATATAGCAAGTACAAGTGTAAGACTCGTCATTAACAAGACCTAACTTTCTGAGTTGTTCATCATAACTTGCTTGTTTTGAGTACATAAACTTCTTAAAAACAACATTTTTAAGGAAGTCTGAAGGTACTTCAGGAGCGAGTGGTTTAGGGTCAACACTAAACTTTTGTTTAGATTTAACACCTGCTTCAATAAGTTGTTCCATAAGGTCATAAACCGGTGTCATAACCTTAAGGCCGAAGCTTGTAACTAAATGTCCCATTTCGCTTGTAACAGGAATCATTTTAGTTGCACCGAATGCTTCACCGTACATAACGAGAGTTTTCATAACTTTCGCCATGGTTTCCCCTTGTTGACCATCAAGAATGCCTTGTTGTTCAGGGGTAAGTTCCATTTTTGTATTCATTTCTTTCAACCCTTTCAGCTGATATTTTTTTACAAGTTTACTGCACAGCGGTAAGCTGAGCGGACAGCCTCAAACACTCTGGCACTTTTAAAGCTGTCACCAATATTATAAATTTCTTTTGCGGCGTGTAACTTCACACAATCATAATAAAGCATTGGAGATGGTACAACACCGGTTGCGAGAACAACCATATCTGAAAACAGCGTTCTCTCTTTATAATCTTCACCGATTTTTGTAAAAATGTCAAGTGGATTAAGGACATTTTCCGGTAAAATCGGGTGCCATGTAACATAAGGGTCAGGTACGTTTTTGTGCATATTCTGAAGCACATTAACTCTGTGACCATCAATAGAAACAAGCTTTGTACAGTTAAGAAGTTCAACACCTGCTTCTTCTAAATAGTGAATTATATGACCACGGTTTGCAGTACACGCACCATTCATTATGTACTTGCCCATTTCTACAACTTTCACATCTTTGTCAAGTTCATATTTAAGGAAGTAAGCAGTTTCTGCACCGACAACCCCGCCACCTACAACTACAATATTCTGAGCATCTTTAACTATTTTCGGGTTGTTTAAAACATCAGTTGCAAAAACTACATTATTACTGTCGATACCCTCTACTTTGGGTTTTGATTGCACTGTACAGGTTGCGACTAAAATTGCATCATAACTTTTTGCTTTTAAATTTTCTGCAACTGCAGTTGCTTTTATAAATGTAAAATTCTCATTCTTTTTAAGATTTGCAACTGTCATTTTAAGGTAATCAAGGTAATTCTTAACTTCATATTTAATCTGTGCTTTACTGCCGGGTACAAGATTACCGCCTATTT
>JAFSBS010000314.1 GCA_017437165.1 Clostridia bacterium | reverse complement strand
GTCTTTGATAGTCTTAATAAGTGAACGGTAAGTATCTTTTGGTAAACGACTTTGCATAACGGTTTCATTAAAAACCTGACAGCCGAATATTTCCTGAATATTTGTCATTCCACACACTCCATTTTTAAAATAAGTATACAATTTAATATACCATTTTTTGTATAAAATGTCAATCACCAATTATCGATATGACTGCGTTTTATTGCACCAATAATTTTTTGTGGCACATCTTCATATTGCTTGTTCAATTCTTTAATAAGATTTTTAATATCTTCGCGTCTTGTGTTTTCGTCAGCCGGGCATTTGCTCTTGATCACGGGTAAATTGAGCCTTTTAATTGCCGATTCAACATCATTTTCAGTAAGATGAATAAGCGGTCTTATCATTGTAATATCTTTTCTCGAAAGATAAGTGACAGGCTGAAAGCAACCAATTCTTGCTTCGCTTAAAAGGTTCATTAAGAAAGTTTCTGCGGCATCGTCAAGGTGGTGACCTAAAGCAATTTTGTTGCAACCTAACTCTTTTGCGGTGTCGTGAAGAATTCCACGACGCATTCTTGCGCAAAGGCTACAGGGGTTACTTTCTTTTCGTACATTGAAAATTATGTCAAAAAGCTCTGTGCGTCTTATTTCGTAATGAACATTATATTCGTCGCAGATTTTCCGGATTTCAGAAAAATCACCGTCAACATTGTTAAAACGCATATCAAGAGTTATAGCGACAATCTCAAATTCTTTAGGGTAAAATGACTTTAAACCACAAAGTGCTTTAAGGAGTAAAACAGAATCTTTACCGCCAGAAACACCAACAGCGATTTTGTCACCATCTTTTATCATATTGTAAGTGTCAACTGCATTTCTGACACATCCGAGAATTCTTTGCACCTTCGTCACCACACTTTGTTTTGAATATGTTAGTATTTTAGAGGTTAGAAAGGGGTTTGTCAAGAGTTTTAGTTGCATACTTGTAACTGAACTCAAAAGAATAATTGAGAGTTTAGGATTGAAATAAAAAATCCCGCAAAGGATGTAATCTCTTTGCGGGTGATGTTTCAACCAAACTTAGTTTCGGTGTAGCATAATTGCTACACCGAATTTTTAATAACCAAACGGATTAAATGGGAATTGTTCATAGAAATCTTCCGGAGTTTGTTGTTGCTGTTGTTCAGTTACTGTTTCTTGATAAACTGTGTTACCTTTATCTTCAACTAAAGTAATTTCTTCATCAAAAGTAGTAGCAATTGCACCGCTGTTATCAAGACGTACAACAGTAAGAGTTAATTTGTCACCAACTTTTGCATTTTCAATTGTTTCTAAAATAATGTCAGTATCATCAAGTTTTTTACCATTAACTGCAGTAACAATATCACCGACTTTAATGTTTGTTTCGTTAAGACTGCTGTTTGTTGCTATACTTGCTATTACAATTGAACCATAAGGAAGATTATTTTTCCAAGCAAGTGCTGAATAAGTGGAGTCGTTTGAAACTGCATAATACTGAATACCAAGCATTGGTCTGTTTGTGACATAACCGTGTTCAATAAGTTCGTTGTAAATTTCAAGAACTTTTTCAGATGGTACTGCAAAGCCCATACCCTCGTAGTCAGTTGCAGCGATTTTTGAAGAGTTTATACCAATAATCTGACCAAATTCATTGACCAAAGCACCGCCGGAGTTACCGGGGTTAATTGCCGCAGAATGTTGAATACAAGGTAAATCGTAGAAACCATTTTCAGTTGTTGCAATAGGTCTGTCAAGTGCTGAAACTATACCATTTGTGAAAGATCCGAAGAATTCAGTGCCGGCAGGGTTACCAATAGCATAAACAGGTGCCCCAACCTTAAGTGAATCTGAATCACCAAATGTTGCTGCCTTAAAGCCTGTCTTTTTAACCCTTATAACGCCTATATCTGTTTTATTATCTATACCGACAATCTGGGCATCGTATTCTTTTGAATCGTAGAATTGTACCTGAATATTCATACCGGTACCTGCAATAACGTGAGCGCAAGTAATAATGTATGTGTAACCGGATTTCTCACCTACAATAACGCCTGAACCTTCGCCTGCTTTCTGGTTCTGATAATAAACGAGAATAGCGACATTTGATTCTTTTACTTCATCGTAAATCTGCGTTGGTGTCATAGAACCTTTGCCTGAATATTCTTGCATTTCATAAGGTGATTTTTCAATACTTGGAACAGCACCATCGATTTTTTCTGTGTTAGGTTTTGAACTGTCACCATTAGAGAAAGGTGTTTCACCTGAAAGTGATGTACCTATAAGAACAGATGCAACTGTAACACAAAGAATAATGAGTATTATAAAAATTGTTTTACCTGTTTTAGATTGTTTTTTCTTTACAGGGTTTTCATAAGTTTGTGTAGGGTACCCTGCAGGTGCAGTATAGGTTTGTTGTGATTGCCCAAAGGGTTGATTATTGAAATACTGACCATTCATATTATAACCATTTGGTGAAGTCGGGTAAGTGCTTTGCCCGAAATTATTTTGTTGAAAATTGGTGTTTGGTGAAGTTGTTGGTTGAGAATTTGTAAAACCCTGATTTTCGTTTTGTATGTTTTCAGCAGTTTTTTCGTTCTCCGGTGTGTTTTGACCTAAAAATTCGTCCATTAAAAATCCTCCAGATTTGTTATTGATTATGACATGAAAATAACAAAGTATTATTGAAAACAGATTGAATTATTTGGGTAATTTTACTGTGAATTCAGTAAATTTATCAGGTTTGCTTTTTACGCTGACTTTACCTCCGTGTAATTCTACTATGCTTTTAACAAGATGAAGACCAAGCCCGGTACTTTTTGTGTCGGTACTTCTTGATTCATCAACTTTGTAAAATCTGTCGAATATACTTTTTATATGTGTAGGTGGAATACCTTTACCTGTATTTGTAATTGTGAAATATTAATATTTTTGCTCGGTTTTTGTTGAAAGTGAGATTTCACCATTTTCATTAGTGAATTTAACCGCGTTATCAATAAGGTTATAAACAACCTGGTCAAGCATGGATTGGTCTCCTAAAACAATGAGTTCTTCTAAAGTTTCAAGGCCAACAATTGAAATATTTTTATCTGTGATAAGTTGTTCAAATGTTAAAAAAGTATTTAAAGGATTTTTTGAAATATCAAAACGATCTAATTTAAGGTTTAAGTTGCCTGTTTCAATTCTTGAAATGTTGAGCATTGCGTTAACCATTTTAG
>JAFSBS010000313.1 GCA_017437165.1 Clostridia bacterium | reverse complement strand
GGATTCACGATGAAATCAGTTCATGGATTGCTGAACAGTCAGAATCTGATAAACCTTTCTTTGCATATTACGCTACTCCTTGGCCACATGCACCTGTTTACGCTGGTGATGATTTTGATGGTACAACAGGTCTTGGTACTTATGTTGACTGTGTTACAGAATTTGACCATTACCTTGGTGTCCTCTTTGATGAAATGGAAAAACAAGGTGTTCTCGATGATACAATTATTGTGTTCACAAGTGATAATGGTCCCGCACTTGAGGGTTCAGTTGGTGACCTTCGTGGTGGTAAATATTTGGCTTACGAAGGCGGTCAGAAAGTTCCGTTTATGATTAGATGGGACAATGACAATGGCGCTCTTGGTGCTAAAGGTACCGAGAGAGATAATTCTGCAGTTCTTGTAGATTTATTCCCGACTCTTTTAGACCTTTGCGATATTACTGTTGAGGGTAGTGACAACAATTTACCTCAGGACAGAGTAATAGATGGTATTTCAATGTCTGAATTACTTAAAAATGATAGTGTAATACATACCAAAGACCATCCGATTCTTCACATGAAACGCGAAAAACTCAAAGCAATTCAGTATGCAGTTCCCGTAAGTGATGTTAAATCACAGTACCCTGAATATGACTACGATGTTCTTTCCAATAACGATTATGTTACGTTCAAATATTTTGAAAAAATCCAGAATGATAACTCTGCTTTCTGGGATAAAAACAGAAAGAATTGGCTTCATATTCTTACAGACGACTATGCAGAGAATTATAACCGTACAACTGTTTACCCCGAAATTGCAGAAGAGTTCAACGAAAAAATGCACGAAATCATTGACAATTTCAAAGATAACAGACGCGGAATAATTGAACAGTAAAAAATTATTAAGGGGTGACAGCGATGTCGCCCTTTATTTGAAACTAAAGGGGAGAAACTATGCCACCACTTTCTTTAATGATAAAACCTGCTTCATCACTTTGTAATCTTTCTTGTGAATACTGTTTTTATAAAGATGTTTCCCATCACAGAGAACATCTTGGTTTTGGTGTTATGGAAAAAGAAACTGCCGAGATTTTAATAGAAAAAGCTCTTCAATATGCAGATGGAGAAAATGTTTCTTTTGCATTCCAAGGTGGCGAACCGACTATTGCAGGTCTTGGTTTTTTTAAATTCTTTACAAGTAAAGTAAAAGAAAAGAATATTAGGAATAGTAACATCTTTTATGGGATTCAGACCAACGGAACACTTGTTGATGCAGAATGGGCAAGATTTTTCCACGATAACAACTTTTTAGTTGGTCTTAGTCTTGATGGTGACTATGACGGTAATAAATTCCGTAAAAAACCAAGTGGCGACAATTCTTTTTATAAAATACTTACTACTGCAGAACTTTTTAAAAGAAATAATGTTGAGTTTAATATCTTGACAGTTCTTACGGGTTTTTGTGCCGACAATGGCGAAAAGGTTTATAAATTCTTTCGCTCAAAAGGTTTTAAATATATCCAGTTTATACCTTGTCTCAAACCATTTGGTAGTAATGAAGAAAGTGAACTTTATATGACACCCGAGCAGTATGGTGATTTTCTTATAAAAGTTTTTAATCTTTATGTAAAAGATTATGTTCGTCATAATTACATAAGTGTTCGTCAATTTGATAATTGGGTGCGCCTTTTTTTGAGACAACCGGTTGAACAATGTGGAATTTTAGGTCACTGTACACATCAGTTCGTTTCAGAAGCGAATGGGAATATTTACCCGTGTGACTTCTACTGTACAGACGAATATTTTCTTGGTAATATTCTTGAAACAGATTTTGCTACAATGGAAAAAAGTGAAACTGCAAAGAACTTTATTAAAGAAAGCCTTAAAATACCAGAGAAATGTAAAAATTGCAACGTATTTGGTCTTTGCAGAGCAGGAGGATGCAAAAGAACACAGTTAAGTGAAGATTATTGCATTGCTTATAAGAGGTTTTTTACATCCTGCTTACCACTTTTCAGAGTGTTTGTAAATGAAAAAACTTGGAGTGTTTAAGGAGTATTTTTATGAACTGGAACGAAAAATTATATAGAGAGAACGAAAAACCACTAGACAATTTAGTCTGTGGTTACAGTCATACCTCGATTTTCAGAAGAATTGCTTTTATTGGTGACAGTCTTTCTTCAGGTGAGTTTGAAACCTGTGATAAAGAGGGTAATAAAGCATATCACGATTTGTTCGAATATTCATGGGGACAATATATTGCTCGTAAAAATGGGTTAACTGCTTTTAATTTTTCACGTGGCGGAATGACTGCAAGCGAATATATTGAATCATTTGCGGAAGAAAACGACTTTTTTGATAAAGATAAAGCGTGTCAGGCTTATGTAATCGCTCTTGGCGCTAATGATATACATAGCGGAATAGAAATAGGCTCTGTTGATGATATTGATACAGAAGACTTTACAAAGAATAAAAAGACTTTTATTGGTTACTATGGTGCAATTATAAGTCGTTACAAAGAAATCAGCCCTGATGCAAAATTCTTTTTTGTCTCATTCCCTAAAGATGCGTTTAGAACAAGTAATCCTAATTTTGAAGTATTTCATAATGAACTTTATAAATTAACAGGGATTTTTAAAAACGCTTATGTGATAGACCTTTATAAATATGGTCCTGTTTATGATGAAAAGTTCAAAAAACAGTTTTATCTTCACGGTCATCTTAATCCGTCAGGTTATATTTTAACCGCTGAACTTATT
>JAFSBS010000312.1 GCA_017437165.1 Clostridia bacterium | reverse complement strand
TAACTTTCAAAAATTATATTGTCTGTTAGTTTTGCGCCACGTGAAAAATCGACTGCAGACATTCTCTTTTTACCTTCTAACTGAACTTCTGTAATCAAAACCGCTCTTTTATCACCACAAACTACGATAATTCCATCTTTTGATTGTAAGACACTACCCGCTGGCTTATCAAACTCCTGATTCAATAAGCGAGAACGGAACAATTTTAAATTTTTACCTTCATATATTGTGAGAGCTACCGGCCACGGATCAAGTCCTCTTATTCTATTATGGACTTCCTGAGCTTTAAAATTCCAGTCAATTTTTGAAAGTGATTTATCGAGCATCTTTGCGTAACTGCTTTTACTGTCATCTTGTTTAATTGGGTGCAATTCACCTTTTTCAATTGCCGAAAGAGTCTTAATAAGAACATCTGCACCTAAAACAGTTAGTCTTTCATACAAATCCCCCGAAGTTTCATCTGGTTCAACTTTTATTTTTTCAACTAAAAGAATATCACCCGTGTCAAGACCTTCATTCATTTGCATTGAAGTAACACCCGCGAATTCTCTACCATCTAAAACAGACCATTGAATAGGTGCTGCACCTCTGTATTCGGGTAAAATTGAACCGTGAATATTTATACAACCATATTTTGTAAATTCAAGAAAATCTTTCGGAAGAATTTTTCCGTAAGCAACAACAATTACTATATCAGGTTTTAATTCTTCTAATATTTTTACACCTTCACGATTTTTTAAAGTTTCAGGTTGAAAAACAGGAATATTATTTTCATTTGCAACAATCTTTACAGGAGGTGGTGTCAGAATTGCTTTTCTCCCAACAGGCTTATCAGGTTGTGTAAAAACACCAACAACATCATAATTATTTTTAATCAAAGCCTCAAGCGGTTTTACTGCAAAATCGGGTGTTCCCATATAAACAACTTTCATTATATCACCAATTACTCAATTTCTTCTGATTCATCTACACGTTGAAGCACTGTGCCTTCTAAAAGATTATCCTTATAAAGAATACCATCAAGATGGTCAATTTCGTGACAGAAACATCTTGCTTTTAATTCCTCACCTTTATAAAGGCACCATTTACCTTCTCTGTTTTGCGCCTTAACTTGTACTGTCATAGGTCTTTTAACCATACCACAAAGACCGGGAAGCGAAAGACAACCCTCACTACCGATTTGTTCGCCTTCAACTTTTGTTATTTCAGGGTTTATAAGTTCCAAAAGACCATCGCCAACATCCATAACAACAACTCGTCTTAAAACACCAACCTGTGGACCTGCAAGACCTACACCAGGTGCTTCATACATAGTTTCTGCCATATCGTCGAGCAGTTCAAAAAGTCTGTCGTTGAATTCTGTAACCGGACGGGCTTTTTTTCTTAAAATCGGGTCACCATCTTCACGTATATTTCTAATTGCCATTTTAAAAACCTCACTAAAGTGGATTTATATCTGCAGTTACAGTAACTCCACTATTGATTTTGTCTTTCATAAAACAAACTAAAAGCGAAGAAATCATACTTCTGAATCTTTTATTGTTTTTGCATTTTATTGTAATAACATTTCTGTATTTATTATTTATTTTGGGAATTTTAGGTTGTAACGGACCTAAAATATTGACTTTAACATCAGAATAGTCGCCTGTAACAGATGATTTAATCATTTCAAAAAAT
>JAFSBS010000311.1 GCA_017437165.1 Clostridia bacterium | reverse complement strand
TCTTTATATCATAGTGGCTGATATAATAACCAAGTACAAAATACAAAACAAAACCTGCTGTGAAGTTAAAATGTACATTGTCAAGAGCAAATGAAATTGCTTTAAGCAAATCTGTCGTATGTGGAATTTTAAGAATTTGAAGAAGATTGATTGTTCTTGGAATCAAAAAAGAAAAAATAAATCCAATAACAATAAAATATTGCAATGCCTCTTTGCTTGCTGTGATTTTTCTTAAAAGAGGAACGATTACATATAACCCTGCAATCATAAATAAAAACCATAAATGATAATTTCCTTTTACAAAAATGAGAATACCATCACGCAAGTCTTTTCCGTCAATCACATTGTATGTAGCATAAATAACTGACCAGAATACAAAAGCAGTAACAATTCTTAAAATGTTTTTGCTATAAAGTTTTTTGAGTGTTAATGGTTTGTTGTTATCAAGAAATAAAGCACCACTAATCATTACAAAAATCGGCACGCACCAACGCACGGCAGAATCCGTAAAGTTAAAAACATCCCATTGGAAAGAGCCGATTTCAACTTTTCTGAAGTTCTGTGCAGCAACATGAAGAATAATTACTGCGAATGTGGCTAGTACTCTCAAATAATCATAATAAGGTGTTCTGTTATTAAGTTTTATGGTGGATTTTTCAGTTGTTAAAACTTTCATAGCCATTCACCAATTAAATCTCAATGTTTTCGTTTGCGTATGTTTGCAAAATATTTGTAACCAGATTTTCATTATCATAAAAGAAATTGTCGCATTCACTAAGAATGTTGTCAAGTTCTTCATTTTCTTCTTCAGCAGATTTCAAGAAAACATCGTACGCTTTTTGCAAGTTGTCACCTAAATCTGTTAGTAAAACTTCGCGAAGATTTTTAATTGCCTTTGCTAAATCGCCACAATTTGATACATTATAGAAAAACTGTGCGTGACCACCATTGTTGATTTCACTGTCATAAGTCATAAGTGCGTCATAGGGTGCACCAATTTCTTCTTGTGACCACAATTCCCATAAGTAATTCCACTTAATCTGCTCATCTGTAAGTGGCTCTTTTTTCTTGAAAATATTAAAAAGTCCCATAAGTGTTCTCCTTTTACAATTAAATTATCCCGCTTACCCATAACTTTGTAAAATTTTTGGTCCAATATTGTTTAGGTAAAATTAAAACTTGTTTGGTTTCAGGTATAGTAAGTACGGGTAGAAGGGTTCCCATCAGTTTTCCCTTTGGTAATAATTTTCTGTAAATCATTGTAGGAATCATATTGTATTCTGCTAAATTTCCATTCAGTTGAATAGAAAAAGTAAAATCTGTTCTATCATATTCGTCTGTAATAACTCTTGCAATCTCTCGCCACTCTTCTGGAATTGTGTTCAAATCCTCATCTTTGTAGTTATATAGGTTTTGAGCAATATCGAAAAGATATTCAGGGTTTTCATTTACAAAAGTATTTGTAGAATAAATTATTTCAGCAGGACAGTTAAAAGGTGGAAAGCTCTTAAATAAAAGAGTATTTGCTTGCACAATACTTGCATAGACGATTTCACCGCGTTGTAAAAGAGCAGATTTTTGAGAATAAATTTCAGACAATGCGTCATCTGAGTCAAGCCATTTTGGACGACTTAATTTTATATCGGTTAAAGGGCTGTTTTTATAATTTTTTCTCATCTGAAACAGTTCTTCTTTGAAAAAGTTAGACTTCAATTAAAACACCTCTTTTACTTTCGGGTTATCAAACAAACACACTCTATATGGTCTGTGTGTGGAAACATATCAACTGGTTGAATTTTCTTAACCTTGTACCCATTTTTGCAAAGATATAACAAATCTCTTGCCAAAGTTTCTGGGTTACAACTAACATAAACCACTTTTTGTGGATTAAGTTTCACAAGTGACGATAAAAATGGAAT
>JAFSBS010000310.1 GCA_017437165.1 Clostridia bacterium | reverse complement strand
GTCTGCATTACAAACAACATACTTTTCATCTGACTGTGAGTTTTTTGCAGATTGCCATTTAAAATGTGTAGGGAAACCTGCACCACCACGACCACGAAGTCCTGAAATTTTAATTTCTTCAATTATTTTATCTGAACCCATTGTGAGTGCTTTTTTAAATGCGTTATAACCACCCATAGAAATATATGAGTCAATGCTTTCAGGGTTCACTTTGCCACAACCTGAAAGAACAATTCTCTGCTGACTGTTAAGAAAATTAAGTTCAGCGTCGGTGAATTTATTTTCATCCGGTAAATTACCATTCAAAATACTTTCTGCAAGAGTTTTTGCACTTTCTTTATTAAGTCTTCCGTAAAGTGTGCTGTTACCGTTATCATCAATTATTTCAACAATAGGTTCTGCAAAGCAAAGACCATTACAACCAACCTTTTCTACAGAAAAACCGGTATTTTTCAGTACTTCATTAAGTCCTTCTAAAACAGATTCAGCGCCCGATGCGATACCGCACGAGCCAAAACCGAGTAAAAATCTCATTTTGTTGCCTCCTCTTTTTTAATAGACTCTAATATTTCTACTACTTTTTCAGATGTAAGCTTGCCGTAAGCAGTATCATTTATCATCATTGCGGGTGAAATACTGCAACAACCAAGACATGCAACCTCTTCCCAAGAGAAAAGTCCGTCTTCTGTAATATCGCCTGCTTCAATTCCTAACACTCTTCTTAATGTATCTGCAACTCTTTCGCCACCGTTAACGTGACACGCTGTACCCATACACACCATAATTCTGTATTTACCCACAGGTTTAAGGCGGAATCCTGCATAAAATGATGCAACACCCAAAATTCTGCTACTCGCAATACCCGTTAACTCAGTAATACATTTTACACTTTCTTCTGAAATATAGCCGACAAGCGCCTGAACTTCCTGCAATACAGCAATAAGACTTTCAGACGGATTGTTATATTTTTCGATAATCAGTTTGATTTGTGATTTTAATTCACAAGACATTTACATTACTCCATTCTAAAAAAGGATACCTTTCATTTTACTACAACTTTCTTTTAATTTCAACAAAAGATTAAATTTTATAAATACTATTTACTTTTTTGTTAATAATGGTTAAAATATCATTTGGTGATAAAAATGAAGGAATACGAATACTATATTTTTGACTTTGACGGCACTCTGGTTGATTCTTCTGAAGGTATTTACAATTCTATTATTTACGCACTAAAAGAATTCGGAATTGAAGAAACCGACAGAGAAAAACTCCGTTATTTTATAGGGCCTCCCCTTTTTCATTCATTCAAGCACATTTATGGTGTGAATGATGAAGAATCAAACTGGCTCGTTGCAAAATACAGGGAACGCTATAAAGTCAAAGGTTGTGCAGAATCAATTGTTTACCCAAAAGTTCCTGAAATGCTTAAATTGTTAAAAGAAAAAGGCAAAAAAATTGCTATTGCATCTTCAAAACCAAAACAATTTGTTGACGAAATTTCTAAACACCTTGGAATTTTCGATTATTACGATTATGTTTCTGCCGAAAGTTTTGACAAAACACATTCAAGTAAAGAAGATTTAATAAATAATGTTTTAGAACATTTCGGCAATCCCGAAAAAGAAAAGTGCCTTATGATTGGCGACAGGTTTTATGATATAGATGGTGCAAAAGCAACCGGTTTAGACTCCGCCGGTGCAGTTTTCGGTTTAGGCGAAGTTGAAGAACTTACAAACGCAGGAGCAACTTATCTTTTAAATGACCCTTTTGATTTATTGGATTTTTAAACTACAACAGTAAAAAACTACATTCTTACATTTAAAATAAATTGTAAGAATGTAGTTTTTTTATAATATTTAATACTAACGCATTACTCAGCACATATCAAAAAATTATCTTTTGATACTGCTACTTGCTTTATACGCACTCTTTGAGTTACCGTTTGCTGCACGGACTGTATATTTATATGTTACACCGCTTGTTGCAGTTTTATCTGTATAACCCGAAATTACAGATTTAGAAGTACCTATATTTTTCCAACCTGACCATTTCTTTGTTTTTGCGTTATATTCAGACCTGTAAACAATGTAACTTGTTGCTCCGTCAACTTTGTCAAAAGTAACTTTAATTCCGCTTGAATTCTTTGCTACTGAAACAGTTGGTTGTGAAAGGAACATTAAGGCGCTTGGTGTTATAAAACTACTTCTGTAGCTACCATTTACCGCTCTTACTGTGTAGCGATATTTAACACCGCTTTCCACACCCTTATCTACACAAGCAAAAACATTATTACCGCAAGTACCTACATTTTCCCATTTTGACCATTTACCATTTACATATTCTGCTCTGTAAACTGTGTAATTTTTAGCACCTGCTGTTTTACTCCAACTGATTTTAATACCGGTTGCTGTATTCACAAATTTAACTGTAGGTTGTTTTAAGAAGAGTGTTTTAACACCTCCTGCGTTATAAGGACCTTTATAACTACCAATACAACCCCTTACTGTGTACTTATAATATGTACCACTCTTTACATTTTTGTCAGTCCAGGAAGTTGTACTTGCAGATACTGTTCCGCGGTTTTTCCAGCTTGACCACTTTTTAGTGCTTGTATTGTAGGTTGAAGAATAAACTATATAACCATCTACATTTGCAATAGTAGTCCAGTTGACTTTAACACCGTTTGAAGCATTAGCAACTGTTACAGTAGGAGTAACCTTATATCTTAAACCTGTTGTTGCTTTATATGCACTCTTTACATTACCATTAACAGCTTTTACTGTGTAGCTGTAAATTACATTAAGTTTTACCTTTGTATCTGTATAGGTTGTACCTGTAAAAGAACTGTTAAGAACAGTCCAACCTGAATATTTTTTAGTGCTTTCGTTATATGTTCTCTTGTAAACAATATAACTATTTGCATTTTCTACCTTTTCCCAGGTAAGTTTAATACCTTTTGCAGTATTACTTGTTTTTACAACAGGAGTTGCAAGGTCTTTAACTACAGGAACATCATACTTAACAGAAAATTTATTAAGTGAACCCGGATTACCTATATAGTCCATAGATGCTACCGCGTAGTAATAAGTCTGACCATTTACTGCTTTCTGGTCGATATATGTTGTATTTGAAGGAGCCTGAACTGCCACTTGCTGATATTCACCATCAACAAGTTTATAAACAATGTAACCTTCAACACCGCTTACCTGACTCCACGTAAATTTGATACCTTTAGATACTATTTCTGTAGTTTTGATTACAGGCTCTGCAAGGTAAATAATTTCTCTGTTTGAGCTGTATGTTGTTTCTTCACCATTTGCAGTTGCCGAAACGGCATATCTGTAACTCTTACCTGACTCTACATAAGTATCGGTATAAGTTAATGTAGTTGAATTCAACGCTTTAATCTTTGACCATGCTGACCATACACCGCTTGAAGACTTTGTTGCTTTATAAACATTGTAACCAGTTGCATTTGCAACCTTTTCCCATGTAATTGTAACACCGGTTTTTGTTCTCTGCTCTTTATGAACAGGCTCTGTTATTTTTATTAACTTCGGAATTACTGTTACATCTGTTCTTGCGTCACATCTTGAACAATGTCTTGATTTTTCGCCCTCTGATTCATAAGTTGCTTCTTTATCTACTGTAAAACTACTTGAAAAAGCGTGACCTAAAGCGGCAGGTTTTTCTTCTTTATATTGTCCGCAAGTCTTACAATTACCTCTTTTAAGACCCGGCTCTGTACATGTAGGATTTTTAATTACATTAGTTGCATCAAATGTATGCCCTGTTGCAGGAATAGTCTGTGTCTTTTTGTCACCACAGTTTGCACAGGTAGATGTTTTTTCACCTGCTTCTTCACAGGTTGCAGCCTTTGTTACTGTTGCAGTACCATAACTGTGACCCAATGCCGGAATAGTTTCTGTTTTAGAATTCCAACATGTTGAACAAGTGAAAGTCTTTGTACCTGCTTCCTCACAGGTCGCTTTTTTAGTAACTGTACCATTGTTATAGCTATGACCTAAAGCAGGGATTGTTTCTGTTCTTGTTGTACCGCAAAGTGAACAAGTGTAGGTTTTAACACCTGCAGTTTCACATTTTGCTTTTGTTGTTTCTTTACCACTATCCCAGCTATGCTGACATGGAAGTGATGCAGTAATTTCTGCTGATTCAGCTGATTGGTCGCTTTCTGTGCCACTCATAGTAACTGTAACTTTATATTTATATTTTGTGTTATTTGTAACAGATGAATCTGTATAACTGTTTGTTGTAGAATTACCTACTGAAGTATATGAGTTGTAACCTGCACCGAATCCCATAAAACCTTCGGAATATGTACTTCTGTAAATTGTGTATTGTGAAGCACCTGAAATTTTATCCCAGGTAACTTTAATACCATTATCAGTATTCTCTACTTTAACATTCTTTGGAACTGCTGCTGTAACTTTACCTGCATCACTTGTCAGGACTCCGCCATAAGAATTCGCAGCAAGAATAGCTCTTTTTCCTTTTACTTCAAGTTTTATATATTTACCAATCTGGTCATTGGTTATTGTGTATTCATCTTTAGTTGCTCCGCTTATAGCATCGTAAACAACTTCACCTTCGTTTTCAACACCAACATACCATTGATATTTAACTCTTTTAATTGCTCCATCATAAGCAGAAGAAGGTTCGACTTTGCTCATATCTGCTTTAAGTGTCTGACCTGCTTCAAAATAACCTAAAATTGAAACTTCACCGGTAATTATATTATCACAGCTGATGTGAGTAGGTGTACCAAGAAGTTTCATTGTCCACACACTCTCAAAATCGAAACCTGAATAACTTGATTCCTTCCTTGAAGCTGATGAAGATAATTTTGTAGCAGATGGTGCAGTATCACCTGAATATGAACCAAAAGCAGCAGAACAACAACCATCTAAATAATAGCAATTTTCCGCTTTAATATTTCCCATATCACCTGCTATAGCACCTGCCGCAGCTTTTGATGAACCGGTCGCAGAAACATCTCCCGAATTATATGAAGTAGCAATTTTGGTTGAACTACCAAAAATACTGCCTAAAATATTTGAAGTACCGCCACCTAATATACCGCCTGAATATGCATTTGAATTTCCGCCTGAACTTGTTGCTGTAGCAGAAACATCTGCTACGTTATAACAATCAACAATTGAAGCATTTGCTTTACCTACAACGCCACCTGCATAAGCGGTTGTATTTGCAGAGCTTGTTGCATTTGCAGTAGCACTTACAGTACCGCCTTCGTGCGCAGAAATTTCTATAACATTCATTGAGGTATGGTTACCAACAACACCACCTGCATAAACAGTTGCGGAACCCGAACCGAACCAACCGCCTGAACCGGATGTGGAGGCAGTTGCTGTTACCTCACCGGTTGTAGAACAACTATAAATTGTAGCCCAACCTGATGTATAGCCTGCAATAATACCTGCATAGGCATTAGTAGCTCCACTTGATGTCGCATTTAATGTAACACTACCTGTAACTGTAAGGTTTTTAATAGTACCTGTAACCTGACCGAAAAGTCCCGCATAAGTACCGCTTGTGTTAACTTTCAAGCCCGAAATTGTTTTACCATTACCTTCAAATGTACCCGAAAAGGCGCTTGACTGACCAATTGGTGTCCAACTGTCATAACCGCTTAAGTTGATACTTTTTGTAAGTTTGTAACTACCTGAAAGTGGATAGTTGTCATTAGTACCAATTGATGCTAATTGTGCCGCATCACTGATTTCAATAACATCTGCCGCAGATGCAAATGTAACAGGAAATGCCGCAAACACAAAAACAATTGCCAATAAAAGTGATAATACTTTTTTCATTTCTTTTTCTCCTTTAAACAATATTTTAATGAATGTACTTATTCGCACATACTACCACATTCGGTATTATACCACTTTGGATTTCAATATACAATACGCAGATTACACAAAAAGAGAATGTCACTATTCGTAACATTCTCTTTTTTATCCGTCAGTTCAAAGTAATTGTGTTGAGTTTCTCTGCACTCGCCTTGTTGAAGGAACAGATTTCACTACCATCCTGTGAATAACTGTAAATTGTTTCCCCAATGTAAGTGACTCTGTTTACCGGCTTATAATATCCATAATCATCACTTTTTTCTACAACATAATTATTGAGTTTTTTAAGCTCTCCTTTTGTTGTATTTACCTGTAAAGCAATAACATTATCAGTTTTATAAAACTCTGAACGATAACTGTTATCTTCTGTGTGCATATACTCTGTAGTTACTCTATATGGAATATACATTATAAGATTTTTAGAATCCCAGCAAACTGCCTTGTGGTCATAAAATGCAGAACAATCTAAATATCCCCAAAGATTATCGCTGTTTTCCTGTGGTTGCACCTCAAATTTTGCAACCTCTTTCGGATTTTTCTTATCACTCACATCAAAGAGAGAGACTTTCATTCCGTTTTTAGCACCATTGTCGTCACCATTCACACCAATACCTAAAAGGTAATTTTCAGTAACGGGGTGAAGATAATTTGAAAATCCTGGTATTTTAAGTTCACCTAAAACCTCAGGCTTTTCAGGATTTGTGAGGTCAATTACAAAGAGCGGGTCTGTCTGCTCAAATGTTACCACATAGCCTGTATCACCCATAAAACGAACAGATTTAATTGTTTCACCCTTTGCAAGACCTTCAATCATACCGACGATTACCATATCACTATCAAGCACATAAAGGTTGTTTTTGGCATTTTGAAAATTGCCGTTAGTTGTAGCAATTCTTAAATATCCGTTATATTCATCAACACTGAATTGATTAAGGGCAGTACCCGGTACTTTGCCTTTTGTTTTATACTCTATTTTGTCACCTGAAATATCAAATTTTAAAATTTCGGTTGAGTAAAGTGCAGAGTCGTCAATCATAAAAATTTCTGCCACTGCTCCGTCTTTTGAAGAAATTGTTTCTTCAAATCTGCCACTTGTCACATAAAGATTATTTTGTGTGCAGTAAACATTTTCGCCACCACCTAAAACTGCGGTAGAGTTAAATGTTTCTTTATGATTTGTTACATCAAGCGTAGAAACAACTACATAAGAGCTGTCTTTTACTTCACCCATCACGCAAATATCATCTGACGGAATTCTGCAACCTTCGTTACCATAATAAACTTCAGGAATACAGTAATCTGTAATTTTTATATTATCAAAATATAGTGGAACATTGTAGTTAGAAATAAGCACTACTTTGTTACCTATTTTTCTTGCAGAAAGGTAATCGCCATCCTGATAAACACGCCATTCTTCAACCGGTTTTTCTTTATTGCTTATATTGTAAGAAACAGCACAAGTAATCATTTTGTAATTATTATAACGATATACTGATTTATTTTCTGTTTCTTCCCTGTCTTCTTCACCATAGTAAGAATAGCAGTCAACAATTGCAATAAGTCTCTCGTTATCCACAAAAATTTCTTTTACTTCTGAATATTCAATTTTTTCGTTTTCGTGTTTACCAATCTGAATAGCACTTTTTTCTGTCAAAGCACCATTTTTACCTGTTTCGACAATGAAAATTTTATTTATAAAATCTTCTTCTGTCATATTTTTGTAAAGTTCTTCATTCGGGTCATAGCCTGATGTAATATATATACTGTCTTCTCCCGCAACACCTGTTGTTGCTTCGAGTTTTTCATTGAACTTATATTTATAATCTAAAAAGTTTTTATACTCCCAGAAAGATTTTTGTGATGGTACAACATAAAGAAATTTACCATCATTTTTAATAATATCAGCTTCATTTACACCTTTTACCTGCTCGTTGGTTTCACCATGTTCTTCCCTTGTTGCAGAACTGTTTATATACCCTTTAAGTTCGGAATAATCTGTAAGTGCATCAGAACCCGTACCACTCTCCGGTACTGCTCCAG
>JAFSBS010000032.1 GCA_017437165.1 Clostridia bacterium | reverse complement strand
TTTAAACACTTCATTAAGCACCAGAAACACTTGTTCACCTAACTCAGGATTTGAGTTAGTACCCATATTATCGCCTAAAATTTCACTTGAAGAACAACCTATAACGACAATATCATCGCTTTTGAGTCCGGCTTTCTCAACTAACTCTTCAGCAGACTTTTTAAGTTGAATTTTTATTTCTTCTACAAATTCCATAAATTATCTTTCACCATATCTTGTAAGCAACTGAATTGCAGTAATTCTGTCTTCTGTCAATTCAATATTTGTTTTTCCATAAATTGCATTTTGAAGATTCTGCGCTGCAAGTGGATAGTCAACTGCCCAATACCACATAGAAGAACCGCTTACACCTTTTATAGCATCTTCGCTTGGTGCTAAAACTTGTTTAAATTCATAAGATGCCCATTCTTCAGTAACTGCTTTGGTACCTAACTCTAAAACATCTTTTGTTGTATAACTTGTTTGCACATAAGGTAAAAACTCTTTTACGTAATCGTCAACTTCAGAAAGTTTAATATCTTTTGCCTTGCTAAATATTGACTGAATAACCTGACGTTGACGACGTGTTCTGCTCACATCTCCATCATTGTCACACTTACGGCTACGACAGAAAGCGAGTGCTTCGTCACCTGTTAATGTTACTGCGTCACCTGCTTCAATACTACAATTCTGATAATTATTATTCATATAATTTGCTTCATACTGTTGAACAGGTACGGTAACTCCACCTAATTTATCAATTGCTGCTTTAAAGAGCGAGAAGTTTATAAGTGCATAACCGTCAATTCTGATTTTAAAGTTATTTTCAACTGCAGGAATAAGTCCATCTACTCCATAGAACGGGAATGCGGCATTTATTTTGTTGAATGTACCACCATCACCATCAGGATTCTGAATATAGCAGAATGAGTCACGCATAATTGATGTAAGTGTCACGGTTTTCAATTCTGTATTGATTGACATAATAAGAATTGTATCCGTAAGCCCTGCTATTGCATTAGGATTTCGTGTATCAACACCGCAACACAAAATATTTATAACGTGATTACTGTACATTATTTCGCCACCATTGGTAGCCCAATTTTTAACTGATTCTTTATAACTGTCTGCAGTTTCTTCATAAATAGTGTCAAATATCGGGTCAGAAGCCAATGTTTCAGGCACTGTTTCATCTTCATCAAAATCGTAAACATTTGTATCCTGCGGAACTACTTCCGGTGGGGTTAACATATCTTTATACTTAACAAAAATAACGGTACTTGTTGCAATCGCTATTACAAGTATTACTGAAAGCGCAACAAGCAACTTCTTTTTTCTTGATTTTTTCTCTTTTTTTGCCATAACTTAATATCTTCTTTCTATCACTTAATATTCTCCAGACATTTTTCACAATCACATAAAACAGTAGCATCGCTGAAAATGTAATAATTATAATCTTTTTTGTCCGGTTCTTCAAAAGCACATTGTGGAATTTCCTGATTTGCGAGATATGTATAAAATTTAACATCCTCTAAATTTTTGCGCTTTAAGTAGTGACCGGATTCACAGCCAACACTATAGTCACCTGTTGTTCTGTAACCACCTCTTAAATCACCTAATGTGAATCCCGTGAGTTCATCTCTTGTAAGCATAAAACATTTTACATTAGCATATCCTTCGGGAAAACTTGCCGGTGAAAAGACTACGTGTGCAGGGTCTGCATACTCCATAATAATTGAATCTTGTTTTTTACCGTTATCAATCATTCCAACCATTGCTTCCTGAACCACAGTTGAAATAACAATTCGGTTAGCAGTGCATTCATCTACTCTTTTTTGTTTTGATACACCGGAATATATAGGTACTGCAACTGCTACAAGAATACCCATTACAATAACGACCATCATAAGTTCTGTTAAAGAAAAACCTTTTTTAGTTTTCAAAAAATTCATATTTTCCACCTCTAAACTTTATAACGATTATAGTTAGTCGAAACAGTGTAATTTTACACTGTTTCGATACCAAATCATATATTTGGTATCGAATTTTCTTTGAAAATTCGACTATAATCCTTTCAATGACTGTAATGCAAAATTGTATTTATGAAAAACAATTTTGCTAAAAGCCGATAAAATCGGCTTTTACGAAACGCAACTGCGTTTCGACTAATTACAATCATTATAATAGCACAATCCCTGTATTTTTTCAACAAAAATGACTTTTCTTCACTTTTTGTTAATATTTATACATAGTTTTCAGAAGAGCAATTTCTTTTTCGTAACCATCAATATCATTAGGAGTTTCTAAAAAGAATGGTAAATCTTTTAATTTTTCGTGATTTATAATTCTTGTAATTGCTTCCAGACCTAAATGCCCGTCACCAATTTTTTCGTGTCGGTCTTTGTGACTTGCAAACGGATTTTTGGTGTCATTAAGATGAATTGCCTTCAATCTGTC
>JAFSBS010000031.1 GCA_017437165.1 Clostridia bacterium | reverse complement strand
CACATTTGTGCATATCCATTATAGATTTTACAATAGAAAGACCTAATCCGAAGCGACCTTCTTTTCTTGAATGTGCTTTATCTGCTCTGTAAAAAGAATTGAAAATATTTTCTTTATCTTTATCTTCAATAAAACTACCTGAATTATATACAGATACTTTATATTTTTCCTGCATTTCTGAAACTGAAACAATAATCTCTTTTTCATTTTTGGCATGACTGCACGCATTTGAAATATAGTTTGAAAGCACTCTTTCTATCTGCGATTTATCTGCAAAAACCATTAAAGGTGTTTCTGTTTCTGTAAAGTGTGCGGTTATACCCTTTTCCAGGAAAATCGGTTTAGCCGCTTTCATATATTCTTTAATGAATTCGTTTAACAGGAAATCTTCTTTATTAAGCGTTTTCATTCCTGAAGAATACAGCGACGCTTCTAAAAGACTTATTACTAATGAATTCATTTTATCTGCTTCGTTCATTATAATATCACAATACTCCTGCATAGCGGAATCTTCTTCGCTTACATTCATTTTAAGACCCTCTGCATAGCCTCGTATTATTGCGATAGGTGTTTTTAATTCGTGAGATGCGGAAGAAACGAAGTCCTGACGCATTTTTTCCAACTTGCGTTCTTTTTCAATATCACTTACAAGTTGACTGTTTGTTGTCTGTAATTCTGTAAGAGCAGTATCAAGTGAAGTAGAAAGTTTATTTATACTGTCTGCCAATACACCAATTTCATCGTTTCTGTCAATTTCACATTTTTCCGTGAAATCAAGATTGCTCATTTTATTTGCTGCTTCTGTAATTTTAATAATTGGTTTTGTAAAACGCTTTGAATAAATTGAAATATATAAAAGAGCAAGTACCAACGCAACAACTGCAATAAATGTTGTAACCCGTGTTGCTATTGATGCATTTTCTTTAAGAACATCTTTCTGAGACATAATTTCAATATGATAACCATTAGGAAAATCTTTACCATAAAGAATATACTGTGTTGTACTGTCTTCTTCCTGGAGAATATTAAAATAACTACCGTCTTCGTTTTCAGTACGACTCACAATATTTAGTTTTTGTCCCGAAACAAAACTACCGCTACCTTCATAAACATAATTATCGTTATTGTCATAAAGGTCAATACTGACATTTTTCGTGATTTCATACTGATTAAGAAGTGTGTATAAATCGCCTTCATAATTTTCAGCATCTGTTGCCATTTGTTTCAATGAATTTTCTTCATTCCACAAATAAACATTTTCCATCATTTGAGAGTTTACTACTACAAGGGCAACAAGGCAAACTGCAAAAATCGCACCGACTTCAAGAAAAACACGAAATCTTATACCGACTTTTTTTCTTTTCATCGTCTTGCCCCCTTTTTGTCAAGGCAACAAGCGTCACCTTATTCCTGAATTTTATATCCTGTACCATAAATTGTTTTTATGTGATTTACGCCCCACTCAACTAATTTTGTTCTGAGTCTTGCAACGTGAGAGTCAACTGTTCTTGCATCGCCCTCATATTCATAACCCCAGACCTCATCAAGTAATTGCTCACGGGTATAAACTCTGCCCGGATGTGAAGCAAGTTTTAAAAGGATTTTATATTCTTTTAATGTAAGTTCAATTACTACACCATCTAAATAAACTTCGTGTGCCAACGGATTTATAATTAACCCGTCGAGTATTATATTTTCATTTTCTTTTTTCTGTACAGGCGAAGCGCCTCTTTTTAAAAGTGCATCTACTCTTTTTGAGAGAATTGTTAATGAAAATGGTTTTGTTACATAATCATCAGCACCGGATTCAAATCCCATAATCTGGTCAAAATCCTGACTTCTTGCAGAAACAAGAAGAATAGGAATACCACTCGTTTCTCTGATTTTACGGCAAACTTCCCATCCATCAATTTCCGGCATCATAATATCAAGAAGAGCCATATCAATATCTTTTTTATTTTTAAAAATATTGAGAGCTTGTAAGCCATCTTCTGCTTCTAAAACTTCGTGACCATCTTTAGACAAACAATCATTTATTAGTTTTCTTATAAGTTGTTCATCATCTGCAACAAGAATTTTTGCCATAAAATCACCACCTTAAAATAATATTATTTATTTTGCGGACAAACTTTCATACATATTCCGCAGACTACACCACGACCTATATGATGAAAATGTTGCTTCATATAATCACTGCAAACTGCTGCACTGAATATTTCTTCTCTTTTAACACCCTCGTGCCATTCACCACCGAGAATTGCTCCTGACGGACATTTTTTTACACATAAATTGCACCCATTACAGACATTCTGTGGCAGTTCACAATCTCTTTCTACCGGGCAATTAGTAAGAATTGTTCCGAGTCTTACTCTTGCACCATATTTTTTATGAAGAAACAAAGAGTTTTTACCTATTGTACCAAGACCTGCTTTTCGTGCGGCTTCTTTATGAGAGTATCTGCCGTTATATGGTGTTCCCGGCATACTCTGAGACGCGGCAACCGTTATGTATTTATAACCTTTACTTTCTAAAAACAACCCCGCCTCTAAAAGGCAACGGTCAATAAAAGCATTCACTGTCCTGTAATGATTAAAATATGTTGGCGTAGGTTCAACATCAATTTCATCAATAATTGCATCTGAAAGTTTAACTACTACACTTATTCCGTTTTGCAGTTCACCTGAATTGGCATTTCCCAGATAAGAAAATCCCACATCACTTACACCTTTACTTAAAAGCAATTCTTTAAGTTCTTTTTGTATGGTTAAAATATCATCTGCCATTTTCTGTCCTCATTTTTTCCATACAAGCTAAAACTTTCTGACTTCTTGTTGCACATTCGTAATAAAGACCTTTATTATGCTCAAAATCTGTAAGGAAATTATACATATTTCTCGCTTCATTTGCCATTAGTGACTGTTTTGTTTCATCGTTTAAAGAATCTATTACATCGCCTTTGTTGTCGTAACATTTTACGCCTCTTAATTGTGAAACAGAACCGATTGTAATTGTACCCTTATCACCTAATATCTGTGATTTACTTCTGCTTTCTGCGGTTTTTGAATATGTAATGGTCACTATTTTATCGTCATATTTAAGTATAGCTGAACCGGCACCGTCTGCCCCTGTAAATAAGAAATGCTGCTGTGCAATAATGCTTTTCGGTTCCCCGAATAAATCTATAACAGGGTAAACACAATAAATACCTAAATCATTAAGTGCGCCTGTTTTCATTTTAGGATTAAATATATTAGGAAGTTCTCCCGCTAAAAGTGCTTCATATTTTGAAGATAATTGCGAATAATCAAAATACGCAGATGAAATATTGCCAATCTGATTCAACATCTGTTTCAATGCATAACGATTTTCTGTATGCATATACATAATCGCTTCAAAATATCTTACGTTATTCTCTTCTGCTAAAAAGAAAAGTTTTGAAAATTCTTCACTTGTCGTAGTTATCGGTTTTTCGCAAATAACACTTTTTTTATTTTCCAATAAAAATTTACATTGTTCATAGTGGCATACATTAGGACTTGCTACATATACAAAATCTGTATCAGAATCGGCAACTTCTTCTATAGAGTTAAAAACTCGTTTTGCCCCAACTTTTTCACAAAAAGCCTTACCTTTTTCTTCCGAACGTGAATAAACGCCATCTAATTCAAGTCCTTCTACCGTGTTTGCACCTTCAATAAATGAATTAGTTATCCACGAGGTTCCAATTACTGAATATTTAATTTTCTGCATTATTCATCGCCCCCTGTTATTTCATTTTTCTGAATTCTCAAGAATTCTGAAACACTTTCCGGTGTTATCATTCTTTTTCCGTAATTCAATAATTGAGAAAACTTCTTTTGTGGTGTACCAAGCCACTCGCTTTTCGGAGCAGTCGGTATTTTCATTTCTCTTAATATATCACAGAAAAATTTTGTGGTTTCCAAAAACGATTTATACTCTTTGTTTTCTCCACCTGTCCACGCAATTTCTGCAACTGCAAACCATCGTGGAAAACACATAAAAGCAAGTTCTTTAAAATTCTTTACATGTTCAGTCCATATTGGTGATTCAATTCCTATAACAGAATTGGAACCCACCTCAGTTAACCCTTTTAATTTTTTAGGTTTGAATTTATATATTTTCTCTAAAGAATTTACTGCATAAGGATAATCGGCATATAATGGCGTATTGCATTCCACAATAAGTTTATTACCTGCATTAGCCCAGTTTATACTATTGTTGTTCCTCTCATACCATAAGGAAACCATTGTGTTATCCGAACTGATATTTCCACCTTTTAATGCGTCGTTCCAACAAATCGCTGTTTTTCCTTTTGACTTTAAATAATCTGAAACTTCATTCATTAACCAACCCTGGAGTTCCTGAAAATTCTTAAAACCGAGTTCGTCTTTTTTTGCACGACATTTCGGACAATCTACCCAGCGTCCTTTTGGTGCTTCATCACCACCAATGTGAAAATATTTGTCAGTAAATATTTCACACATTTCATCAATTACTGCGTGAATCACTTTTTCTGTTTCAGGATTTCCAACACATAAAATATCGGGGAATATTCCACCTTTTGTTTTTGTTTCTATATTTTCACCTTTACAAGAAATTTCAGGATATGCCGCAATTAAAGAAGTCGTATGGCCCGGTATATCAAATTCCGGAATAACCTCTATGTATCTTTCGTGGCAGTACTCAACAATTTCTTTCAATTCGTCTTTAGTATAAAAATATGCATATTCTTCATCATCATTCTCTTCTCTGCTGAATTCTGATGCCCTTCTTTTTGAACCGATTTCAGTAAGCAATGGATATTCCTTCATCTCAAAACGAAAACCCTGGTCATCAGTTAAATGAAAATGAAATTTATTGAATTTGAAAACAGCACATGCATCAATCATTTTTTTGATTTCTTCAACAGTAAAAAAATGCCTTGAAGAATCTATCATAAAACCTCTGTATGAAAATTCAGGTTCATCTGATATGTAAATATAAGGAAGAAGACCACGATAATTATGCATTAACTGTTTTAATGTTATTTCGCCATAATATACACCTTTTTCGCTACCACCTTCAATAAGAACACCATTTTCATCAATAGTAAGTCTGTAACCCTCATCTGTTAAAAATGAGTGCTTTATCTCTTTTTTTATTTCAGGCTTTTCTTCAAAATAATAAAAACCCGATTTTATTTCGATTTTTCTTGGTGTTGGTATAAGATGCATATTATCACTTCCTCTATAAATAAAAATAATTATACAGTATAATAATACTATTTTAATTACACAATGTCAACGAAAAGAGCAAAAAAATAGCCGTAGTGAGTACTCACTACGGCTGTGGTATTTTATACGAGTTCGTATGTTACTTCATATTCAGGAATGTATTCGCCTGTACCGAAATCTCTTGCTCTTGAAATAACTTTATCTTCATAAACTTCAAGAATAACACCGGTTGCATTGTTGTAATCGCCATCTTTATTTGTGATACCGATTGATGGAACATTGATTCCGTGAATATTACCGATTTCTTCATAAGTGTATTGACCAATACCTGTATGAAGGTGTCCTGTTATATAGAACACGTTATCGTATTTGTTGAGAAGTTCATAAACAATATCTGACTGGTCGCCGATAGTACCTGCCTCCCAGAGTGAAGCACCCCATGTAAGCGGAAGACCATGTGTATCTCTCAACGGATAGTGACCCATAACAAATACCGGTTTACCACTTGCTGAAATAGCGGCAACTCTTTCTTCAAGCCACTCTAATTGTGCATCACTTAAATATGCATCTTCAAAACGCATTTCATCTGAACCAATAACAAGGAATGAGTAACCATCAACTTCATATTCAAACCAGATATTATCAATTGCTTTATCTTTTGGATTAAGGTTATTTGTAAAATCAAAATAACGCTGTGTTGATTGCTCGTAATCACGTATTCTTATATCGTGGTTACCTGCACACATAACAAAATTGTCAACTTTTGATATTTTAACTAAATCGTCTGTAAGACTGTCATACTCTGATTGGAAACCATTTTCTACAATGTCACCTGCAACTAAAAGTGCATCTATCTGACAAGCAGAATTCTGTAAATCATCACAAGCAGCAACAAAGTTAATTTCTCTTTCGGGATTGTAGTTACAGAGCTGTGTGTCGCCCCAAACTACAGCCATAAGCTCCGCATCTGCTTCTTTGTAATAAATTCTGTTTTCAGTTGAAGGAGAAGCAACTCCACCTGTCAACATAGCCAATGCTAAAATAAGACTGTTTATCTTATAAATAATAGCACTGATAATTTCAATTCCGCCACTAAGACCTGCTAATGAGCCCATTTTATATACCTCCAAATAACAAAGTTTTAAAACTTCGCCACAATTAACATTATCTTACAACATTTTCTATCATTTGTCAACCGCTTTCAGAGTTCCGCCCTCTTCTCTTGACTCATCTGCAAGGAAGATAATATTGTGCCCATCTACAGAATCATAAATAGACGTACAGGAAACAGAAACTTCTTCACCTGCGACATATCTGATAAAATCTTTTGTTAAATTATCATCTCCACCACCGTGGCCGTCCACATCAAAATCTTCAATATCAAGTCTTTCTTCTGTGCAGAAATTCTCGCTGTCCGGATCTATTTTAGTGAATTTAATTACATTGTTTTCAAATTCACCATAAAGTTCACCTTTTGTACCTGTAACTTTTATTACTCTTAAAGGTGCTGCAGAACCACCAATCATATTATGAGTACCTGTAGCTCCATTACTGAAATTTATAAGTACGCTTTGCCTGTCAACAACATTGTTGTCACATTTATAAACACATTTACCATAAGGGCTTCTTTTAAGAAGTTCAATTCTTTGCTCCATTGTAGGATTTTCTACACTTTCAAGTTCTTGCCATACATAAAATTCCCATGACCCCAAATGGTCCAAATAAATCTTTTTTGCACTATACTGACAACTGTCAACATTAGGGCAATCTTTAAGACAGTATGTACCTGAATTTTCGGGCGCATTTTCTAACTTAAACTGACCCAACGAACCGACAGAAGATACAGAAACCGGTCTTACAGGCGACATCATCCACATCATTATATCCATATCGTGACAACATTTTGCAAGAAGCATTGAAGTTTTACACTTTTCACTGTTACCCCATTTACCTCTTACAAATGATGTTGTTATATGATGATAACTTACATTTTCAATAGTCTGAATGTTGATTATCTCGCCCAAATCGCCATTTTGTATTTTTTCTTTGAATCTTAAATAAAATGGTGAATAACGAAGAACATGACATATCATAACTTTATTCTTATGTTCATTCACAACATCCATAAGTTCTTTCATTTCTGATTTACTTACACAAAAAGGCTTTTCTAAAAGCATATCATAACCGAGTTTTAAAAGCGGCACCGAAGTTTTCACATGAACTTCATCCATTGTACCATTTATAATTGCATCTGCAAATTTTGGAACAGAGGCTAATTCATCTGCATCCTTAAAACAATTTTTCTCCGAAAATCCGAACTTTTCACGAACCATACTTCTGCGGTATTCATCGGGGTCTGCAACACCTACGATTTTTAATTCATCGGGATGACTTAATGAATAATCCGCATAAACCATAGCACGATGTCCTGCACCTAAAACAATTGCAGTAATTGGTTTTTTCATAATACAACCTTCTTATATTTTTTTACCCATAGCAACGCCGCCAATAGCTGTTACCAATATTTTAAATCCATTTCTTTTATAGAAATTTACGGCGCCTTTATTACTTTCTGACGCCAGTAGCATTACACCACCAACACCCATTTCTTTAAGTTTTAAAATGAGTGTGTTCATCAATTCTGTTCCGTACCCTTTCCCCTGATAATCCTCTAAAAGATTTATATGAAGATGGGCAGGATAAACCCTTTTTAAAATCATATATGGCAAAGGGATAAATCTGTTTTGAAAAGCAGAAAATTTATTGATTTTTTTAATGTTTTCCAAATCAATTTTTCTGAAATTCTTTCTGAATTTTCTTACATCAGTTGAACAGATTATATAACCTACTACAAGACCGTCATCTTCCAAAACGAAACAGGTTTCAGGTTCTTCACGCACATAATAAGTTGCATAAGTATTGGCAATGATTTCACCCGTACTTTTATCTGTTTTTGCTTTTTCATCTGCAGTTTGTATGCATATATATTTTACTCTTTCGAGGTCGTCTTGTTTTACTTTTCTGATATTTACCATAAATCACTTTAATTTCTTGTTGAGTTTGTTGTTCTCAACAAGTGGCAAACGAGTACCATCAGGTCTTTCAACGATTGTTGATTCGAGTGTTGAAACAAGATTTTTTCTGAACGCCGCTACATATTCCGCTCTCAATTTCTGTTGTTCTTTTTTCTCTTCTTCAGTAAGACCGCTTTCGCGTGACTTTCTTGCTAAAAAATTTATTCTGTCAATTTTTGATTGTTCCATTCTGCACCTCAATATTTATCCTTAACAGTAATTCCCTTTGTATTATATGAACTCATATATTTACCATTAACTGCTCTTACTGTATAAGTATATGTTACATTTTTCTTTGCAGTTTTATCAAGATAAGAAGTTTTACTGTTACCGGTTACTGTTGCAATTTTTGACCAATTACCATTACCTGTTTTACGATAAACTGCGTAACCCGTTGCCCCTGTTATTTTACTGTAAGAAACAGTAACACCATTTTTTCCGCTTGAGATTTTGGTAAGTTTTGGTGTACTTAAATATTTAGTGGCAATACCACTTGTTACAAAACTGCTTGTATTACTGCCATTGTATGCTTTTACTGTATAAAAATAATTGTTGCCTGACTTAATATTTTTATCAGTATATGTTGTACCTGTGGTTGAAGCAATTTTTACCCAACTTCCGTTTTTAGATGTTTTTCGGTAAACATTATAGCTTTTTGCTCCTTTTACAGAACCCCATTTTACCACAACTGAACCATTTTTATTTGTTATAGAAGAAAGCGGCGGTGTGGCAATATAATAAACAGAAACACCTGAACTGTCATAACCGCTTTTTGCAACACTTGAATTTGCAATTACAGTATAAAAATATTTGGTTCCGCTTTTTGCTGTTTTGTCTGTAAAAGATATACCCGTTGTATTACCGATTCTGGTCCATGAACTGTTGGCAGTTTTTCTGTAAACACTGTAGTTTTCCGCAGAATTTACTGCGTTCCATTTTACACAAACACCATTTTTTGTGGTTGTAGCGCTTTTTAATACAGGTGTACCAAGATAATAAACGGTTTTTGTTTTTGATGTATATACTCTGCCATCTTCGCTAACTGCTTTTATTTTATATTTATAACTTTCACCTGATGAAATTTCAGCATCTTTATAATTAAGGCTATTCACAGTAGCAACAACTATTCCGTTTCTTATAATATCATAACTTGTAGCACCATAAGTTGCCTTCCATGTTAATGAAATATATCCGTTAACAGATTTCGCCTGTGTGATTTCAGGTGCTTTTACCTTTACAGTTTTATTCATAATACAATTTAATGTATTTATATGAGTTTCTGCTATCACTTTATATCCGTTCTCTGTCGGATGAAGTGCGTTTTTGAAATCTTTTGATGAATCTATACCACAATTTACAGGACTGAAATAAATATTTTCAACACCATCAAAATAATTCATTAAATCACTTGCAAAATGAATTATATTATTTCTGTATTCAAATTCAGGAGCAACAACTGTACTTTCGTTGAAATCTTCAATTTTTTCACTTGGTGGAATTGTTACAGTTATAATAATCGGTAAATTACTACTATATTCCTGTATGCTTAAAACTATTTCATCAAAATAAGAAAGCACCTTATCAGAAGAATAATCTTCAAGTGTCATTTTCTTTATATCGTTTATACCTAACTGAATAACAACAAAATCGGGTTGGTCATAACCCTGTGTTGACATATAATAAGAAAAATCGAAACCATCATTATAAAACGGATTATAATGTATTCCATATTCTTCTTTGGTACAGTAGAGGGAAGAACTCCATCCTCCTCTGCCTTCGTGACAATTAGGATACGTTCCCCTTGTACCTAAAAGGGTAAGGGTTTTACCATTTTCTTCAAATGTATCAAGCATATTCTGTGTCACAAAGCCTTCGTTTACAGTGCTGTCACCAAGAACGAGAGCTGTTACATTCTTAAGTTCAGTTTCACGTGCTACAAAAAGCATTTCACCGGAATCCACCATTACATATTCGTCATCATAAACGCACCACGGAATTACAAAATCACCGGGAATTTGTGCTGTTATTTCAATGCGGTTATTGTAACATTTTTTTGTAAGAGTTTCCGGCACATAAAAAGAAATTTTTAAACCGGGAAGTGACAACACATTATTATAAAAAATCTTAAAAGGCTCGCCTACTGTTGCGTAAGCAGTTTCAGGTACCGCCTCATAATAACGGGCATTCTCTGAAAGTGCAGATGCATTTATTACAGTCACCCCGAAAACTGATGCTACCATAACAAACACTAAACAAACAGAGATAATTCTCTTTGATATATTCATTAAACACACTCCAAAACACTTCAGAGTGCTGCACTTAGTGCAACACTCTTTACTTTAGGGTGAAAGGAATCATCCGAACCGTGTTTTTATAGGCGGATTTCCATTCACTCTTCGTTAAAATACTCGCAAATCCGTGAAGGATTCGCTCCGTTTTTGCCTTGATTGACCAAAAATCCGTTCTATAAAAAATCTTCGACCTATAAAGCGAAAGATTTTCATTGGATTTTTTGTGTTGAGGGCGAAGTAAGGCTGACGCCTTGCAAGACTGAAACGCAAAAAAGACTTGAAAATACTCGCCTTTAGGCAGGTTCGGATAACTCATTTCACCCTAGGGTGAAAGGAATCATCCGAACCGTGTTTTTTATAGGCGGATTTCCATTCACTCTTCGTTAAAATACTCACAAATCTTTTACACTATTTCGCACTCCCAGATATCAACATCTGAATCCTGGAACACAGAGCGCAGGGTTTTGCGTACAGTTTCAACACTTACTCCTCGTTTTAAAACGACCTGTAAGAAACCGCCACCGCCTGCACCACAAACAAGTCTGCCCGCAGTAAAACTGTCTATACTCTGGAATATCTGGTCTATAAGTGTATTGGTTGAACCACTATCAACCATTTTTGAAAGTTTCCAGTGTTCATCCAAAAGCACTGCGAATTCATCTATATTACCACGCTCAAGTTCAAATCTCATAAGAGCGGCAATCCTCTGAATTTCATTAAGTGCATAAATTGATTCCGGTTCGTTACCTATATATCTGCCTACAACATCACGAAGCAGATTTCTTGCAAGTCTGCGCTGACCTGTATAAATAAGCACAAAACGCTCGTTTAACTCTTTGAATGCTTTTTCAGGAATATCAAGTTTACTAACTTTAACCTCCTGCATAATTCCCGGCATTGCAGTTATAAATTTAACACCATCTATAACGCCACCCACCTGGTCCTGCCAACCACCACCGGTTGACATTATCTGCTCCATAGCAAGAACATAACTATAAAGGTCATCTTCAGTATGTGGAATTCCCATAAACTCAAAAATTGCTTTAACACAAGCGGCAGAAAGAATAGAGCTTGTACCAAGACCACTGCCTTTCGGAACATTTGTAACTTCTGAATGCATTATAAATCCACCGCCAAGGCGAGTAAGAATATCTTCTAATTTTCCGCCTTCGCTCGGAATTATTCCACACGCTAAAAGAGCCGCTTTCTGAAGTGCAAAAACATCATAAGGGTCACCTGTTCTCTGAAGTGGCTCAATTTCAGAAAATTCACCGTGAACATCCATATCACGACTATCAAAAACAATTTTCTTTTCAGAAATTTTTTCAAGAGTAACTTCAACCGGTTTTTCACCATTTAAAAGAATTGCAGCATTAAGAACTGCACCACCATGCTCATTACAATACGGTGGCGTATCACTCCAGCCACCACCCCAGTTAACACGAAGCGGTAATTTTACAGTATGTTTGCTTTTTGCTATTTTACAACTCTCATTATATCTTAAACTATCAACTGTTTCTTCTAAAATCCCATCAGAAATCATGGCGAAACTTTTACCGATAAATTCGGCACCTGTTTTTCCGCCGAGTGCAACGCCAAGGTAATAATAAAGTCTTATTTTTTCACTGAAATCTGCTCTTAAAAGTCTTTTTTCAAGCCACTGCTCCTGAATCGGTGTGAGTTCATCTGCTTTTAAAATATCAATTGCCTCTGTTGCAGGTTTTCCGGTACGGATAAGTTTTGCAACGCCATCCATTTTTACTAAATCCTGCATACGATTATCCCACGCAATAATTGCTTCCGGGGCTGCAGAATTAAATCCCGACTGAAGTGATTTTCTCTGAAGTGACATAAGATGTTCCAAATCACCCTTGCCATTGACAATTTCATAAATATTAAGTGCCTCTTTTACTGCTTCCGTTATATTTTCACAAGCAGGATAAATTTCAGCCCCCCAGAGAGTTTTTTCTGCATCTGTAAATACACTATCAGGGAAAACTTCCGAAAGTTCACGAGAAAAAAGTTTTGTTTCTTTAGGATTATCTTTCACACCGTAAATTCGTGCGACAAATTTACCGTCTTTTTGTTTAAGTCCGTGAATAACTACATCAGAAGGAATAACTTCATCATGGATATCTATATAAGAAAGAAGAACGTTATCACCTATTTTTGCCTTACTGTGAACATAAGAAACCTCAAGATAACAGTTCTTACCAATTTTTGCTTTATCTGAAAGTACACTGTTATATCCCGCTGTACTTTTTGTAATACTACTGTTTACGTGGTTACTCCAGCCGAGTTCTTTATAACTTTCGATACCACCCGACATAAGTTCAAGAATTTCACTTGTAGTACCAAAATGAATAAATTTTGCAGGAGAAAGTCTTAAAAGTTTCATTCTGTATGGTCTTAAAACGCTCCAGACTGCAGTACGTGCATCTTTAAGTTCATCACAGAAAGAACCTTCCGGCTTTTCGTTGTAAAATTTTTCAAGAGTAGAATCTGTTGCTAAAGGATACAGAAAATCCCCATAAAGCGAAAGACGGACTGTATCATTCACATATTTGTCAAAAGACTCTTCTGTATCTATAAGAGAGTACAAAGACTTTAACATTTCAGCAGAAAAAATTACTGCACCGGTATCAATATCTACTTTACCACTTTCATTAACTGCACCAAATTTTGTAAGTGATTCAACTGATTGCTTATGAAGAAACTTCTGTACACAACCATCATCACCCCGTAAAAATACGCCGTGGTTTTTTCCTGTTTCAACATCTTCTTTAAAAGAAATTGCCGCAGCACCGTTTCCACTGTAATCAATCTGAAGCGGATTAAAAAGAAGGAGGACATCACCTGAAAGAAGCACCATACCTTCACGGATTCTTGCAGGTACACTTGACATTGACATCATAAATTCATCAAAAAGAGTTGCACTTCTGCCGTTATCCAATTTATGTGGCACCGGTGAAAAGAGTTTACCAAGTGCAGAATACTGCGGAACTCGTTTTGAGTCACCACCGGAATGAATTACAAGAATGCGAAGTCCTGAAAAATCTTTTCTGCCACTATGTTCAGAAATATATTTTATTACACCTAATGTTGCACCACCACTACCAACACGTTTACCATCACGGTCGGGAATAACTGCAAAATGTGTTTTTTTGGGTAAAAGTCCCATTTTTAAACGTTCGTTTATCTGTGCGCGAAAACCTTCTGCCTGATTTTCATTTGAAGCCGTCAGAATTATATAATCCCACAACATAAAACCATCACGGGTTAAAGAACGCTCGTAATCGTCCCATGTATCTATATAAGATTGTGCAAGAAAAAGCGCCTGATTTTTTGACATATCTTTTCTCTCCTAAAGTAAATTTAAACATTATAAATTGTTGTATAAATTTTTATAGTTTTTCAAGAAACTTTCAACATTCAATGAATCTTTATAATTTTTATAATTATCATCAATTACAAAATCTTTTTTTAGTACTTCGTTAATTACTTCTGAAAGAGAATCGGAATTTTCACTTTCAAATGTATAACCAAGATGATTCATTGTAATTGTATCGTTCAGATTACCATGATTCGGACCCAATATACATTTTTCAAGTACCACACCTTCACCCAACGGACCACTTGCCGCATCAAAAACTTTTCTGTATGGTAAAACTATTATATCAGCAGCATTCAAAGCATACATAAGCTCATCATCGCTTAAAAATTTGAGAGCGGTATGAACACTTTCGCTATACTTTTGCGTTTTCTCCCGAATATATTTTTCATCAAAATGAACAGGTCTGCCCGCTATAAGCAATTGAAAAGATTCTGTTACATTGTTCAGTGCCTCTAAAAGAATATCTGCACCTTTATCATATCTTGTTTCGCCTATACAAGCTAAAACCGGAATATTATCTTTTAAATCAAAATATGTTCTTGCTTTGTTTCTGTCACAAGTTTTAGTTGTAAGATTCGGATATTCTATATGAACACCATTTGTTTTTCCGTAAGCGGAAAGTTTATCTTTAAGATATTCTGAATGTAAAACAACCGCATTTACGCAAGATGCAATTGATTTTACAGAAAGTTTATTTAAGAAACCGTCTCTTAAACAATGAAATGTTATAACTGTTTTGTATTTTTTAAATTTCCTTAAACCAAAACCAAAATATTTGTAAAAGAAATCACCGTTTAAAATGTGGACTATGTCAGGGTTTTCTGCTTTTACAATTCCGTATAATTCTTTTATCCACTTCCTGTACTGTGAAAAAGAGCGTCTGCCATTTTTCCTGTCTTCAGTTTCATATTTGTACTGCTTACATTGTAAGTAGTCAGTTTTTTCCGGTAATACAGCAACAACTTCATTGCCCTCAATTTCTGATAAAGCACCTATGTAAAAAAGATGATGCCCCAAAGTATTAGTATCAATATAAACTATTTTCACAAGGCACCTCCCGATAATTTTACATATACATATTCATTTTATCATATATTTCTTAATTATTCAACAAAAATTGAGTATAAAAAAGGCATATATTCTGTAATAAAAATAAAAAATCATATCACTTCAAGGCAGAAATAATATGATTTCTTTAAATTCTTTCGGTATTTTTTGACTGGTAATAATTATTTTTACTTTATTGGACAAACATTTACACACATATAACATTTTACACACTTTGCTGCATTTATAATCGGATATTCAAAACCCTCTTCATCTTCAATCATGGTTATTGCTGATTTCGGACAAACAGCAAAACACGCTGTACAACCGCAACATTCATTTTTTGCCTTATATAACACTGGTAAAATCTTCTCCATTATTTTTCATCCCACCCTAAAAGTTTTTTTATTTTTGTTCTGCCTTTGCTGAATATACAAATCAGTATATTTTTAAATTTAGATTGCCTGGTTAGTTTTTCCAATAATTCAAAATTAATTGTATCACTTTCAAAAAATACTCTTCTTTTTTTAGAAAGTTTTGCGGATACAAGCGCGGCCGGATTATGTGACAATGGTTTTTCTTGTTTGATTTCTTTGCTGACAAATCTCTCCTCAATAGTTTTATACAATTCTTGTCCTGATTTAGTATGAACCATTATAAAGGATGTTCCTTTATCATCAAACATTTCGGGCAAATCAAGATGAACTCCCCAATAATCCGCTAAAGTTATGTCAGATTTTCTGTCCGTTCCCTTAAATACACAATTATAACAAGATGGTCTTAAATAAATATCTTGTAAAAAACCTTTCATATACAAATCACTATTAAAGGCATTTGTATAAATTTCGCCATCTTTATCATGTACAGTTAAAGAAAACTGCATCCAGCCAATTGATTTATCTCTGAAATTAATACTTTTAATTTCAGAACCATTCCGTATTTTTTCTACATATTCTCTCCAAACAGACCGACTCGGCACACCATGACAAATAAAATCAATTGTCAGAAGATTTTCGTATTTTTTGCCTAAAAATGCCTTTAGCCCCGCAACTTGACAAGGGGTTCCTGAAAACAAACACTGCTTCCCTGATTCAAGAAATTTTTTTACATCTTTATAGCAATTACCAACTGAACTTTGTACATATTTGCTGCCAAGAAAATCATTTATGGTTTCTATACTTTCTGTATAACCGTGAATGACATTCCACTCGTCATCAAATTTCGCACCAAAAACAACACCGTTTTTACCAATTACCTCACGGGCAAGTTCATAAAACACTCCGCCCGATGAGCTTTGCTTTCTTACTTCATAATTCTTATTGTAAATTGCATATGATTTCATAATTACACCCTTTAAAAACACACTCAGCAGAGTTTTCTACTGAGCGTGTTTCCTTATTTTATTAACAACATCTGCTACCAGTTTCTTTTCATCTGCATTACACCCTAATAAATACATAGAAATGCAATAAACAATTGTATAAATGCCTGCAAAAACTGTAATTTCAAATATTCCATCAACATTTACAAACTTCATTATGCAAAAACCGATTATACCCGGCACTATAAGTGCAGGTATAAATCTAATTATTTCTTTCCAGAAACGAATCATATCTAAACCAATTCGCTTATGATAATACAAATTCATAAAAATAATATTACCACATATTAGAGACAGGCATGTGCCCATTGCAGAACCAATAACTCCAAATCTTTCAATCAATGGAATGCTAACAATTACATTTCCGATTGCCATAAAGAAATAAACTATAGAACGGACCTTATGCATATTTTTAGCACGTTGAATTTCTATACCAATATTCTGAATCAAAGGTATTGTAACAGGTATTATCAATAGTAACGCTACATAATATGAATCAGCGTACTCAATTCCACCCCATAATACCATGAATGGCTTACCTAAAAAAACAAAACCTGATAAAATCAAAGTTAAAACAATAAATTGAAGTCGTCCGATTTTTATAAATAAATTTGTTAATTCGTTGTTATCATCCGTTACGGCAACAATTCGGTTAACTTTTGGAATAAAAACATTTGAAATAGAACCAGAAAACAGCAAGTACATTGTGTTAATTTGTGCCCCAAGACCGAAAATTGCTACAGCAACAGTACCAACCATTCTTCCTAGCAAAAATTTACCAACACCCCAGTTCACCTGGTCTATTATTTGGTTAAGAAAAATATAAAATGTAAATATCCACATTTCTTTTAATAAGCCAAAGTTTATGTTTTTTAATATAAACTTTATTTTTATTTTTTTCAAGCTGAACCATACATTGACAGATAGTTTGGCAATAGTTAAAAAAGTTGTAACACAAACCATTCCAACAGAACCACCCCCGAGCAATAAAAGTGGTAAGGTTAAAAACGGATTCAGCAACGCTTGACACACATCAAGCATTTTTTGAAAAAAGAAACGTTCGTGTGCAGAAGTAATTGCTTCAAAAACGCTGTTAGGAAAGGTTAATGCTAAATTAAACACCATGAGAATCATAAGAACTTTTGCTGTACCATATTCATTTTCAGTCAAACCCGAATCGAATAAAGCGTATATATTATTAACCATTACAAAACCGCATAATATACAAACAACTGACATTACAATAAATATGGTTAAATACATTCCGTTCAACTTACTTACTTCATTTTCATCATTTTTTGCTTTTGCTCTGCTATAAAATCTCATATAAGATGCTGCAAAGCCCAGACTTAAAAGACTAAGGTAAGACACAACCGAAGACACTAACTGGTACAACCCATATTCACTTTGACCAAGCAAACGAAGCATTATTGGTGTATAAATAATACCTGATAATATATGTATTACTTGTGAAAAATAAGAAAGAACTACCCCCGATTTTCTTTGATCAATTCGCATTAATTTTAAAAACACCTCTATTTTATTCAGTTAATGTTTTTTTAATATACTCTTTAGAATTTACAATAAATTCCTCTGTTATGCTAAAAATTTTTTCATAATTCCACGCAAAATCATCTAATGATTCTACTGACGAAATATCAACAAATTTGTCTTGCTCGCCTATTGTTTCAAGAAAATCTGTCATTCTTACATTGATATCCTGTATCCAATATCGCTTTGCAACAAGAAATTTCTTTGAAAAAATCACAGAAAATACTGTTGCGTGAAAACTATCTGTAATCACATATTCTGCATTTTTAATAAGCCAAATCCAGTTTTCGGGACTTGCATCCATCTCTCTATAATCACCAAAATTATCATCTACATCATCATAATTATCATTCGCATGTGGTATTGTAACTACTTTCAAAGAGTTTTTACTTGCAAGTTTTTCAATTGAATTTCGGTGCTCAATATCTTTACCTAACAGATAAACGAAAATGTATTTTTCCTGAATTCCCTTTACAGGTTCAGCAACAGCAGACCATTCTTCTTTTGTAAGGAGCAATGTAGGGTCACAGACATGAACTGCATTTTCCACACCTATACCCTCAAGCAATCCAACACTTACTTTCTCTCTTACAGAAATTGCTTGAAAATCATCCAAATATTTTTTGATGTATTTTTTACTATTTTTAGGAATCAAAACCCCACCAAAAGATGCCGCATAGGATATTTTTTTAAACGGATTTTTTAATTCAAAATCTAAAAATCTCATTCTATCTACTGCAACTCTTTCTTGTTTCCAAACAATATCTGAACCAACTACTACCGTATCGTAGTTTTCATTTTGCATTTGTTCAAGACTATCAATCTCTTTCGTTGTAATTCTTCTAGTAAATCGCTGACTATTAGATAATCTTTTCTCAAACATTGAAGTTTCGTTTTCTCTTGACAAAGACACTTTTTTTGATTTGATTATCCTTAAAAACCCGAGAATTCGTTTTATTAACATCTTTAGTTCATATATTAGTTTTTCAACCAATATATATTTCCTGTTTTCAAAATTTAAAATCAACGAATGAACCTCATCAGCAAAATCATTTGATGATAAATACTTATTTAATGCATAAGTTTGAAGTCTATTTCCGTAGTTCATTGTCTTATTAGATAACTCCGAAATAATTGCTATTTTTTTCACTTATTATCTCTCCAAACAATAAGGCATACTCACTTTAACCCTTAATTAATTTTTTCAGTTTCATTTCTAACAAAAACAAATTTAAATTTATACTAATCAATATAGCATCTATTCTAACAAACAAACCGATTTTTTTCAATCTTTTCAGCGTGATGTTTTCCCTTACTTTTTTTTGAAGATTTTTACCTAAATCAATTTTTCTATCAGTTTCGAAACAAAAATATTGAAGTAATAAGACAGCAAACTCCAATTGTCTTACACAAAGCATCTCGTTAAAAAGCAGATTATTAGCATCCTTTAAGATTTTTTTCATTTTATCAATGGCTAACATTGAAGTGCAAATCTTTTCGTTAAATCCGCTTTGGGTTACACTATCACATCTTTGAAAATAATTGTACAGTGGTTCTGGTGTAAACACTACATTTTCGCAATTTAATAGAACTTGTATTACAAATAGTTGATCTTCCATAAAATGAATATTCTCTTCAAAGTGTAGTCCTTGAATGAATTCTTTTTTAAACATTTTACCCCATACAAAACCTGCTGTTATACCATCTGATAAAATTTCTTTTATCATTTCGTTTTTGTCTAATATCAACTCGGTTTCGCTTGTTTTTTTTGCATTGGTACTACTTTCAGTCACTATATTCATATTACAAACTGAACAATCAACTTGATTTTGAACCAATCTAGTGTAAAGTATCTCTATCAATCTTTCGTCTATAGTATCATCACTATCAACAAATGTAATATACTCACCATTAACTATATCAAGTGCCGCATTTCTTGCAGTTGAAACCCCACCATTTTTTTTATGAATAACAATGATTCTCGAATCTTTCTTTGACCACTCATCACAAATCGTAGGACAGGAGTCGGGAGAACCATCATCAACAAGAATTATTTCTATATGTTTGTAAGTCTGATTAACCACACTCTCTATACACATATTTAAATATCGTTCGGCTTTATATATAGGTATTATTATTGATATAAGCGGCATAGTTGCAAACCCTCTTTACTTTTAAAAAATAGCATATGTTTGTATATTATATCATACCAATATACATTATTCAACTATATGTTGAGGTAACTAAACAGAACACCCTATCATTTTTACAAGTTGCAAGTGTGTAAGTATGCAAGTGGCAAGTATCTTAAATATAAATCATCCTACCACTTAAAGTTGATATAAAAACCAACTAAAAATGATAGGATATAGTGATTAGTATAACTACTTGCATACTTGCCACTTGAACACTTGCTACTTTTTACCCCAGCGGTGATAAATCGAGATTACTATTAGCACTCATAAACTGCGGATATTCACTGAACATATCAATATGCGGTTGAACATCACTTTCTAAAAGTGTGAAAGTAAATGCACTGAATTCTGTGTTATAATCTGCCGCAACGTGTGGTGCATTTTTTACAAACCATGTGTTATCAGGGAAAAGTGCGGGTGTTGCGTCAATTACCTCGTCTGGTGAAAGATATTTTGGGTTTGCCGCTGACATCTGTTCTCCTGAAAGTGTTTTATTTAATGGTGCAACTACTGCAAAGTTTGAGGTAAGCTCTGCTTCTAAAACACCATCACCATTACTGTTTGCTTTTGGATGAACCGGCACAAGAGTGCCATTATAGTTTGAAACAAAAGAAATTTTAACACCACTGTTTTTTGCATTTTTAAGAGTTTCTTCTGTACTGAAAACGAATTTTTTTGTTTCTTCAATTTTTTCTAAAAGAACAGGGTATTCACTCTCGTGACCGCCGAAAATAGTTTCTACACCACTCTCAAAATCTGCGTCAGGACAAAGTGCCCAGAATCCGCAAAGAGTACCAAAACAATCACGAAGCACTCTGTCATTTGCATCATCAAAGCTATCTGCTACAAGGTCATTTGCAAAATTTACTATCTTTTTAAGAACCCCCGCGTAATCTAAAACACCTAAAAGAAGCTTTAAAAAGAAATTACCGTTTGTTGTTCTGTCAAGAAAATCTACAAGAACATTCTTGTCAAAAACAATTCTGCCGTTTAAGGCTTCACCGCAAACATAAGTGCCGTTTTGTGCGCCTGAAAGATACACCTCAGAGTTAATATTTTCTGTGCCGAAATAATACATATAAGCAGTTGTAACCATACCGCCCATAGAAGCACAAATAATATTCACTTTATTTTTACCCGTTGTTCTTTTTGCATCCTCTACAAATGAATTTAATTCAGTTGCAATATCTTTCGGTTGCTTGCGCCAGTCGTAAGTAAAATAATATGTATTTTCTGCACCATATTTTTCTACTGCAGTTTTTACAATACCTTCTTCGCCACCATCAGGGAGATTTGCTACAAAATCAGGGTGATTTGCCATTGAACCGTGGTACTGCACCATTGAGATATTTTCAATAGTGTTACCGCTTTTGTCACAGGCAAGTGGTGACAAAATCTCGTTAGCAACATCAAAAATACTATTCATAAGCTGACCTTTGGTCATAAACATTGAGGTCATAAGTGTGGAAATTATCTTACCTGCATCTACTTGTAAAGCCTTTGTACCGTCAGGGTATGTAAGCCCTGCAAAATCAATACCTCTTACAATAATTACAGGTAAACCGTTGTAGTTGTTTTCGCTTTTGTTGTCTACTGCAAATGCAGGAACACTCATTGCTAAAAGCAATGTAAAAGCTAAAATTACGGAAATTACTTTTTTCATAAATTTTTCCTTTCAAGTGGGAATATATGGTTTATTATAGTATTTTTATATAGAAATTGCAACTGTTTTGTTCTGTTCAGGGACCAGGGATCAGAAATCAGATATCAGTATTCTTTACTCTAACACCTAAACCCTAACAATTAACCCTCATAATATCCACCCTGTTTGTCAATTTTACAAACTTCCTGATAAACATTAAATATTGTCGGGTGGTAATGTGTTTTACCCACATAAAATTTTCCGACAACTTTCTTGTTTAATCCAATATAGCAATCTCTTGGGTCAACACCAATTTCAATTTGCTCTTTTTCGTTTATATTCCAGATAATTTTATTATTTGCCAAATGAAACTTTCCTTTAATATCAGGCGTTTCTTTCATCATATCATATAACTGCTCTGTTGTTTCAGGAACGATTAACTTTAAAGGTGAATCTTCATTTTCAAATGCTGTTTCGTAACTCCATGTAAGGAAAATGTAATCAGGAATTTCAAATTTATTAAGATTGGTTTCTGTACACATTTTCCTTTCAACTAATATTTTAATTGGATAATCTTTTTGAATATTATGTAGTTCATCAATTATTTTTTGACACGCTTCTTCTAATGGTTGAAAATCACTATCATAATCTGCTACCCATTTTGAATCCTCGTCATCAAAGAGAATCTGGTAAAAATCAGGAAACAAAAAGAGTGTGTTTTCATATATAAAATACTCTGTATCTTCTTGCCTTATGTAATCAACCTCTATATTTCTTTCTTTAATACTATTGTAAAACCTGTATTCGGGTGAGTCGAGCTTATGTGCTTTATATGGCAATTGAAAATCTTTAAAATATTGAGAATTTTTGTATTCTTTTATATTTCCCGGTAAATGAATTAACTCAGACACACCCCAAATAATAAGCCCTACAATTATTAACGGAGAAAACAAAATAATTACTACTGCAATCAGAGTTTTATAATACCATTTCACATAATCACCCCTTGTTTTTTAATATAAATTCATTAAAATCTATAATTCTGCATTCTGCACTCTGCATTCTGCATTTTTATGCGTTCACGCTTTTTAGCACCGCTTTTCCATCCTCGCAAATATCAACCTCTGTAACAGAAATATTATCGAGGGCAAAGAAGAAATCGCGAGTTCTAATTCCTAACGCAGTCGGAATTAAATACTCTAACATTCCGTGGTGGCTGAAAACTGCAACTGTCTGACCACACTTATAATTCTCTTTTATGTAATCAATTATTTTCTTTGCTCTTAAATTATTGTCTTCTATTTTCTCGCAACCAAATTCATAATTTTCAGTGCCGAAAAGGTTTTTTAGCATTTTTGTGTTTTTATAATATTTTTTAAGATACTCCTCACTGCAACCAAAATACCCCGGTGTACAGCCACACTCTATAATTTCGGGGCAGATTTCAATTACAGGTTCGCCTTTTTGTGCTTTACAAACACCGACACAAGTTTTAAACGCTCTTAAAAGAGAACTCGAAATAAATGCGTCTATTTTTTCATTTTTTAATTTTTCGCCTAAAATATTACATTGCTCTTCACCGAATGGTGTGAGTTCACCGTCACTTGGGTCCCTGCCCTCCCAATTATCATAATTAGTTTGGGCGTGACGAATAAAAAGTATTCTTAAACAATCATAGTTTTCCATAACAAATGCTCCTTTTTAATTAAAAAGCCCTTTGACTTTCATTTGCCATAATTTAATTTTTTCTTCGTCATATTTTTGTGGTATTTTCATTGCCCACATTTTTGCCTTTAACCCTTTCATTAGGGCTGAAAGGAGGGTTATTACAAAATTTGATTTTTTAATAATTTCGTCTGCAAGAATCTGCCCTGCTCTTAACGAATTTGAAATACCGCTACCTGTAGTTTTTGTGTTTATTATTTGCGTTCCTGTAGCCATTATAACAAATAAAAATAATATAATCAATAAATTAAAATTCTATTGATTAGAGTTTTATTTTTTGTTAAAATTCTAATAAGGTGGTGTTATTATGAAAAAATTCAGAAT